>NZ_DDKA01000035.1:0-67003 GCF_002339225.1 Sphingobacterium sp. UBA2610 | reverse complement strand
AACGTTTAGGACGCAAGTGACTAATTATCTAAGTTTAAGGAATAAAACGACAATCTATACATCCATATATGAATCGAAGATTAACCTGTTTCATACTAAGCATGTTGTTTCTATTGCCGGGATGCCGGCAAGATAAGAAAAACACAACAAAGACCAATCAGCAAACTGAACAGCGAAAACCTACACCTCCTAAAGAGCAGGTTGAGAAGAAAAAAGTATTTACGGCTGATGATATTATTCTTAAAAAAGAGCTGCTTTACAACAAATACACCCTGGAGGACAGTTATCCCTACAAAGATACCACGCGAGGTTTTCAATGGGATAAAATCAAGGAACGCCTGGCCTTTATCGAAAATTTTCAACAGTCTCCATCGCTGTACGGCGTTCTACAAAATTATCAAAATGAAAAGGGCGAAGCGCCAACAATCCAGAATTATAAGCGGGACTCTTATAAACGCGTGTCCGACAGTTTCAATGTCGAACGCTATCAAGCGGCACCCCTCTACGATCTTAACAGCGCGAAGGCCGTTCGTTACGGTCGCGACGGCTGGCTCGTTCGCGTACAAGGCCCCGACAGCATCGCACGGATTCCGATTGAGGGTATTTCATTCGAAGGGAAATATACCGTACCCAAAAGATATCTTCGCATCATTAGCGATACCGTACAGTTCAACATTATCAATGTTGTCGATGTGAAGAACCAAAATATCTGCACCTTGGAGAAGGTCGGTAGCGAATGGCTTGTCCGAAGCATGAACCCCGTGACGAGTGGCCGGCACAAACCTCCCCATGCCCAGGAAACACCGACAGGCCTCTTTGTGGTCCAGGAACACAAATCCAAGATGTTTTACTATGAAGACGGTACCAAAACTTATGCCGGATTCGCCCCCTATGCTACCCGATTTACCGCCGGGGCCTATATACATGGGGTTCCAGTTAACAATCCCAACGGCAGCATCATTGAATATAGTGAGAATCTGGGCACAATACCCAAGTCCCATATGTGCGTCAGAAATGCGTCATCTCACGCCCAATTTGTCTATAAACGGTCAAAAGACCTCGCTTCGCTGGTTATTGTTATTGATTAACAATATTTAACATTCTGTAAATCAAACATGTATTATCTTTAATCATTAATTTTGTAAACATCTACACAGAAAAGGGAGAAGAATGGGAAATACGTTTATGTTTCTTTTGATGGCACTTAATACAGCACTGTCCTCACAAGAAGAATTAAAAACAACAGATCAACAAACCACCAGCACTCATCGTATCAATGTCGAACGTCAACATACCGAAGTTGACTCATTGTATGATGAAATGAATCTAGGCAAAGTATTAAAATACGAAGCGTTTCGTCAAGCAATGGAAGGCAGAAAAGAACTTCCGATCCACAACAAGGACATCATGACCGTCATCGATTTTTCATTGGCATCAACGGAAAAGAGGCTTGTGGTACTCGATCTTGCGCACAAAAAAGTACTATTCAACACGCTGGTCGCACATGGAAAAAATAGCGGTGAAAACTATGCCGTCAATTTTTCAAATCAACAGGAATCACTTAAAAGTTCTTTAGGATTCTTTACAACAGAAAACACCTACAATGGCGAGAACGGCTACTCTTTGGTTTTAAATGGTCTTGAAGAGGGGATAAATGACAATGCAAAAGCACGATATGTTGTGATGCATGGCGCCGACTACTGTAGCACAGGAACAATAGCAAGTTTAGGCAGACTTGGCAAAAGCTACGGCTGCCCCGCGGTTCCAAGAGAGTTTGCAGGTCCAATCATTAACACAATCAAAGATGGAACGTTGTTGTTTATTTACGCTGACAACTCCGAATACCTCGCAAAAACACGTTTGATCCATCAACCTAATATATTAATGGCTCAATTTCAAAAAAGACAGTCCGCCTTTGATCACGAAGGATAACAACAAAAAAGCCTGATAGAAATATTTCATCAGGCTTTTTTATGTTGTAAATCACTGTCCGACAGAGCACCTTCGCATTCACGTTAAGCTAAGATTTATGCTTTTTCTTAAATTTCAACATCCAATTGTAAATTGCATCGTCATGAAACAGTCGTTCCACGCTTCCGTGTGTGCCCCCTTTTATTACATTTAAGCTCACATTTGCTTCCGGATCCTCTCTTTTTATCGCATTCATAATTTTTCGGGATTCCGAAATTGGCACAGCACGATCAGCAGTACCATGATGAAGCCATATCGGCACCTGCGTCAGGTTAGATGCATACTGACTCGATCCACCACCACATATTGCAACGGCAGCAGCCACCCTTTCAGGATATTTGCCAGCCACATCCATTGTGCCATAGCCTCCCATACTCATGCCGCAAACGTAAATACGATCGGGGTCGGCATTGTAATGTTCAATAACATAGTCAACAATTTCGATCACTTTGTCTGGATCCCATCCTCCCCGGGACTGTGGTGCAACAATTATCCCAGGTACATCCTGCCCTTTATTGATGGCATACAATACACCGTAACGCTTTACACGGTCTAAATTTGTCCCGGACAAACTTCTTCCGTGCAAAAACACAAACACAGGCTGCTTTTCAGATTCCAATGAATCCGGTGCAGCATCTTTCAATAGAAAGGGATAAGCAGTCTCCCCTTTTATAGCGTGTATCTCCTGCGCATTTACGCGCATCAACAGCATAAAGAAAAAACAGATATACAGGTAAATTTTTCGCATACTTCTTGTCTATGACTATCTAGCTTAATTTTGGAGCACTAAAAATACAATTAAATGACTTTTATGGTATGCATTTAACATGTTTTAACACTTCGATTTCGGGAACATAGCCATTCAAAGAAAAGAAAGGCCTCATTCCTTATTAGCACAAATTGATCATTTGAAAGATTCCATCCAATTATAATTGCATTTCATGCCAAAATTATCTTAGTTTGTAACATTGTCGCAAAATATCCAAGCTCTCACATGAAAATATTGCATACCGCCGATTGGCATTTAGGAAAAAGATTGGACAGTTTTTCCCGGATAGATGAACAAGTACTGGTCATGGACGAAATCGTTCATATCGCAGATCGGGAAAACGTGGATCTGGTGATCATCGCAGGAGATCTGTTCGATGCCTTCAATCCAGGTGTGGAAGCCATTGAGTTATTTTACCGAACCATCAAGCGTCTTACAAAGAATGGCATGCGCCCTGTAATAGCAATCGCAGGCAATCACGATTCACCTCATTTGATTGATGCACCCGATCCTTTGGCAAGAGCGTCGGGGATCATCTTAATCGGGCATCCTCATGCTGTGGTCACTCCTTTCGCAACAGAGGGTTTCACCGTGTTACAGTCAGATACAGGCTTCATCGAATTAAGCTTGCCGCAATTTGACGACCCGATTCGTATTCTTCACACAGCCTATGCCAATGAAATACGCTTAAAACAGTATCTAGGCGAAGAGAAAGAAAGTAAATTGAATGAAGTGTTAGCGGCAAATTGGCAAAAAATAGCCAATACCTATTGCGATGATAAAGGCGTCAATATATTGACGGCACATCTTTACATGAATAAATTGGGCAGTCCACTTTTAGAGGAGCCAGATGGCGAAAAACCGGTCAAAATTGGTAATGCAGACTTAATCTATTCAGAGGCCATCCCGACGCAGGTCCAATACACGGCATTAGGGCATATCCATGGTTATAAAAATATCGGTTCGGCTGAGAAACCGGTAATTTATGCATCTTCGCCCCTATGTTATAGCTTTTCGGAGGCTGGGCAAACTAAATACGTTGCGCTGGTGAATGTATCGGCCGGCGAACAAGCAATTGTCGAGCGCATTCCATTGACTCAGGGCAAACCGCTGGTCCGAAAATCATTCGACGATATTGAGCAGTGTATATCTTGGTTGTCTGAAAACCCCAATGCATTGGTGGAGCTCACGCTGAAATCGGAGACCTTCTTAAAAGCCGAGGACCGCAAGCGAATCTATCAGAGCCATTCGGGAATAATCTACCTCATTCCGCTCGTTAAGCAGGATGAGCAAGAGCTGCTTGAAGCCAAAGAAATTAATCTTACACAAGACATGTCGACTTTATTCAACGATTATTTTAAATCCAAGAACGGCAACCAGGCACCCAATGATGACATCCTCGATCTTTTTCGCGAAATCCTAAACTCATAATCCATGATTCCATTAAAGTTAACTCTAGAAGGGATATACTCATATCAAGAACGTCAGACGATCGATTTCACTGCGCTTTCTCAAGCAGGTCTTTTTGGTATCTTCGGTGCTGTGGGTTCCGGCAAATCATCGATATTGGAAGCAATTACCTACGCCTTATTTGGGGAAACAGAACGCCTGAATGCACGGGATAAGCGCGCTTATAACATGATGAATCTAAAGTCTAACCGATCTTATATTGAGCTTGATTTCGTCAACTTTGAAGACCGTACATTTAGAATTACCCGCGAATTTAAACGCAATTCCAAAAATTTCGATGATGTGAAATCGCCCACGGTTGTACTCTACGAAAAAATCAATGAAGCATGGGTTCCACTAGAAAGCAGCAATACGCAGCATATCATCGGATTAAGCTATGAGAACTTCAAGCGGACAATCATCATTCCTCAAGGACAGTTTAAAGAGTTTATAGAACTCGGAGCCAAGGAACGCACGGATATGATGAAAGAAATTTTTCAGCTGCATCGATTCGACCTGCAGGATAAAGTTTCCAACCTCTATAAAAAAAATCAGTCCGAACTGGATCACCTCAACGGTCAATTAATCGGATTTGATGAGGTCACAACCGAACTGATAGAAACGACCGAAACAAATCTCCAACTGGCAGTCGAGTCCTTTGTCGTCCTTGAGTCGTCGTACAAGGCGCATCATGAAAGGTTCTTAAGCCTCAAAAAACTCAAAGAGGATTTCTTAGAACTCCGAACAGTGAAAGCACTCTTTCAGCAATTGCTAGAACAAAAAGATGAAAAAGAAACTTTACGGTTAAAGTTAAATCGCTTTGAGGAAGCGCAAACCAACTTTCTACATATTCTTAAAACCAAGGAAAAATTAGCGGCGGAAGGCCTAATTACACAGAAAAGAGTAGAAACCGAAAAGCAGAGACAGGCCGAAATTCAACAGCTGATCCAGGAGCATTCCTCAAGTCTAAATCTGTTGAAATCACAATATGAGCTGCTACCACAGCGTCGTATTCAGGAATTGGACCTGGAATTGATAAGCCAATTGATTACGTTTTCAAATGAAATCAAGAGTTTACAGGATCGGGCGCAGAAGGGACACAATTTTGTGCAGGAAACGAAAGATCAACAACGACATTGTAAAGCCAGAATTCAGGAGACAGAAATTCAAATCGTCAGCCTAAAGCGAGCAAAACCCTCATCTCAAGAACTCATGGAGCTGGGTCAGTGGTATACCAAGCAGCAGAGCATCCAGCAGCAGGAAGACGACCTGAACAAACAGGCCATTGATTTAGAAAAAAGCATAGCCATACTGAAGAATGAACTCCATGCCTTCCATCCTGATCTCGAAGAATTCCGATCCAATCATCCTCTTGTCGTCAATGCCCTCGAGCAAAAACTTCAAGCACTCCAAGATGAAAAATCTCATCTTCTCCTGCAGCAAAGGCTGACCCAATATGCAGAAAACCTTAAAGCAGGCTCCCCGTGCCCACTATGTGGAGCTTTGGAACATCCCGCCATCAATCAAGGACAGGATATTTCTCACCAGGTTGCCGCTAATGAGAAATTGATTACTGAGATAAATGAGAACCTTAAGCACCAACAGGATCAGCAATTTCAGGTCGAGAAACTTCAGCTACGTTTGCAGTCACTAAATGATCAGCAACAAGATCTACATACGAAAATACAGCTGAATGCCCGTAACAAAATTGCGCATGCCCAACAATTTACATGGGCCGGTTATAGTCCTACGGATGAATCCAGCTACACATCAAATAAGCAGGAGCTTGCCCGGATCGAAACGCAACTAGCAAAAGTGGAGCAACAACTTGGCGAACATCAAGCTACACTCGCCTCCGTTGAGGAAAAGCTGGAGAAATACAATAAAGCACTGCATCAATTTGAACGTGATGAAGCAAGCAAACAGGCCCAGATTAATCAAAATATGGGGAATCTAAAAACGCTGCGCTGGTCCGACTATAAAATGCGGGAGTCCAAAGCAGTCGAACAGGAATATACTGCACTGAAAAGATCGAATCTTGAGATTGAGCGCGACTACATTGCTTTAAACGAACGATTAAATGAGTTAAACAGTCAATTTGCAGCCCAAAACAGCTTGGTACAGACCATTGTTGAACAGCTCGGACATATCGAACGTGAAAGTCAAGAGGCCGATGTCACGCTCCAACAGCTACTTGAGGCGTCACCCTTTGAAACGTTGGAAGAGATTCGGCAAATACTCGCGGAGAATTTGTCTGTCATACAGATCCGACAAGAGCTGGAGCAATTTCAGATTCAATTTGAAACGGTGAAGGCACAGATCAGTCAGTTGGAAAAGAAACTCGTCGACCAGGTATATGACGAAAACCAATTTCTCGCGCAGGAAAAAATCCTGGATGAGAGCGCCCAAGAATTGAAAGCAAGCACAGAAAATGTTGCCCGACTTCAACAAGAGCGCGATCAGCTAAGAATCGCCTATGCTAAAAAGGAAAATCTCCAGCAACAACAGATCAAACTAAGTTTACGCCACGATAATTTGAAACAACTTTTTAATCTATTTAAAGGTGCGGGCTTTGTGCAATATGTTTCTTCGATTTATTTACGGCAGCTGTGTGATCATGCGAACATTCGTTTCCATCGCATGACCCGCAATCAACTTAGCCTGCAGCTGAATGACAACAATGAATTTGAAATTATCGATTATTTGAATGAGGGAAAAAGTCGCAGTGTAAAAACACTATCCGGTGGACAGGCATTTCAGGTATCCCTAAGTCTGGCTTTGGCCTTAGCAGAAAGTGTACAGTCTAATTCGCGTGCGGCCAGAAACTTCTTTTTTATCGATGAAGGCTTTGGAACACAAGATATCACTTCTGTTAATATTGTTTTCGAAACCCTATTAGATTTACACAAGGAAAACCGCATCGTCGGTATTATTTCACATGTTGAAGAGCTCAAAGAACGTATTCCAGTATCCCTTTCAATAGAAAAGGATGAAGAGCGTGGCAGTCAAATTTTTATCAATTAATTCCGTTTTATTTTGTATATTAGTTATAGCGGTTCCGCTGAACGAGCCTGATCGCTATAACCAACAAAAACAAAAGATTATGGGCTTATTTTCAAACAATAAAAAAGGAAAAGGGTCTCATCCTTTTTTTCATAAGGCGACCAAAACAGTAAGCAGCACGGCCTTTTCAGCTAAAGAAACCAGTCAAACAAGGACGGTACAATCCATGCTTTTTGTCAAACAATACGATATACTAACGATCTTAAGGGAGGTTTTAATGCCGCAGAATCAAAACTAAAATTAAGCAGATTTCCATCTTCCATACTAACGTGAATGATGTTGGCCCTCCATGTAAACGTAAACAGACTATGTTTACTACGCACGATTAGTGCCTAGGTTAAGGAAAGTCTAGGTACAGCATAGCGTATAAAGCTATCAAAATTTAGCAAAACAACATGATTGCTAATCACTGGGAACCAGAACTTCACAATTGGCTTTAGGGCAGAAAAAAGAAATACAATAAAACATTGAAATTATAAAAAGAAAGTTTATTTTAACCAGACAAAACTTTTTCCAAAAAAATATTGTCATACGATAAATAACAATCGATAGACAGTATATTTGTCAGCTATATGAAGTACAAACAAATCAACAATAATTCCATCAATCAAATCATGCTAATCGTCATCATATTGGCGATATGTATATTGATCTTTACAAGCTTATTCTACTACCTCCCCGGTTTTCTGGGAGCAGTTACCTTATATATTCTTTTTAGAAAAATCAATTTTAAGTTGACTGAAGAAAAAAAATGGAATAAATCTTTCGCCAGTATTTTATTGATATTATTGACTATCATATTCTTGGTAGGGCCACTCTATCTGTTAATCAACTACATGGTACCTCAGGTAACAGAAGTCATTAGCAACAAAGACGATCTGATGCACAAGTTTGACTCGATCAAAACGTACTTTAAAGATAGCCCCTATTTAAGCAATATCGATCTTTCTGATACCGCCTTAATGGGAACGCTTCAAAAAGCAGCTAAATTTATACCCAATATTCTGAATTCCGTTGCGGAAGTTGGTGTCAATATACTGGTAGCGCTATTTGTGTTGTATTTTATGTTGGTTAGCAGCAAAAAACTAGAACAAACCATTTATCAAGCGATCCCTTTCACCCAAACCAGTAAAGCCGAGTTGTGGAAAGAGTTTGATATGATGGTAAAATCCAATGCAATCGGCATCCCGATTTTGGCTATATGCCAAGGTATTGTAGCGGGGCTTGGTTATTGGTTCTTTGGCTTAGAGAGCCCGATCTTTCTGGGAATTCTTACCGCAGTTTCCACTATAATCCCAATTTTGGGAACCATGGTGGTGTATCTACCGGCAGCGCTTTTTCTACTGGCGAATGGACAGTCCGGAAATGCAATAGGTCTTGCCTTATATGGTATCATTATTATTGGTAGTATTGATAATGTACTTCGATTTACCATATTGAAAAAGTTGGGTGACGTTCATCCCTTAATAACGGTATTCGGTGTTTTGCTGGGATTAAACCTATTTGGTATGCTGGGATTGATCTTCGGTCCACTAATCCTATCTTGTGTGGGTGTATTATTGAAAGTGTATAGCATTGAATTTGGAAGAAGTACGCCAGAAATTATTCAATCTACCTCATTGACAGACTCAAAGTCTACGCATGACGGTCCTGACATCATAGAATAAAGGAACTGCAACAGGTTAAATTGTTTTGATCACAACATGCATTAATATCCAGTATACTGTCATAAATGAATTTCTACGATTAAGAATCCCTTTTTTTTCATAGTTTTGATCATTAGTATAATACATTCTTCAATACTTTCTACGTAAAAATTGACGATGTATTAAGCATAAACATTAAAACGATAAAATCACGAAAACTGATTTAAAAGCAAACGTATTCTATGAATAAAAAGATAATCTTAGGAGTGACAGCGTTATTGGCCGCCGGCATTCTTTCCTCATGCAACAACAACAAACCGAAAACAGATCAAACTGCAAATACTACGCAGGAAGCCAGTGCTGACAGCCATGATCATGCAGGTCATGATCATGCAGACCACGATCCTAGTCAAGCTGCGCCAAAGCAATCTTCCGACCCTGCAGCCATTCTTCCTAATTTCACATTTTATCAGCTTCGTTCGGGCATCCGTGTTACGCAGGAAAACGTTGCTAAAGACAAGAATACCGTTTTTATTCTATTTGATCCCGGGTGTAGTCATTGCCAACATGAAGCTACGGAGCTTGAAAAGAATATTGATCGTATAAAAGACGTCAATATTTATTATATTTCCATGAATGATCCGGCCTTAGTACTAGGTTTTTTTGACACCTTTGCACCTAAACTATCCAAAGCATCCAACGTAGAGGTATTGATTGATAAAGACCAAACGTTTATACAGACCATCCACGTACCTTCACAATTTCCCGCAAATTACGTCTATGGTGCGGACGGAAAACTAAAAGCACATTGGGAAGGTGAAAAAAATATTAACGAAGCAATAAGCCAATTTCATAAATAATCTGAAATGCTAAACATAGCAATCAATGGATTCGGACGCATCGGTCGGAATACACTACGTAATATCTTTTTACGGGAGGCTTTCGATGAACTGCAGGTCATTGCCATCAATGACCTGACAGATACGAAGACCTTAGCCCACCTATTTAAATACGATTCTGTACATGGTCCTTTTCCTGGCACCGTGACACACGATGAAAAACATATTATTGTCAATGGTCTTTCCATCTTGGTTACCAATGAAAAAGATCCTGCAGCACTGTCTTGGCAGGAGCTTCAAATTGATATTGTCATCGAATCTACAGGGTATTTCACCAGTCGTGACAAAGCGGCTCTCCACCTGGAAGCTGGTGCAAAAAAAGTGATTATCTCCGCCCCGGCACAAGATAAAGACATTTCAACAGTGGTATTGGGCATTAATGACAGTGTCATTGATCTATCTGCTTCGATTTTATCCAATGCCTCCTGTACAACAAACAATGTTGCTCCCCTCGTTAAAATATTGGATGAAAATTGGGGCATCAGAGATGGCTATATTACCACGGTTCATTCCATGACGGGAGACCAGAATCTTCACGACGCACCACATAAAGATTTAAGGAGAGCGCGGGCAGCATCGTCGGCGATCATTCCAACAACTACTGGTGCCGCTAAAGCGATTACCAATGTTTTTCCGCATCTGCAGAATAAGCTTGGCGGAGCCGGGATACGTGTCCCCGTACTCAACGGTTCATTGACGGACTTTACCTGTACGCTCGAGAAAGAAACCACTGTAGAGGAAATCAATAAAGCATTCAAAGCTGCTGCAGAAGACGAATTAAAAAACGTATTATTTTATACAGAAGACCCTATCGTTTCGGTAGATATCATCAATAACCCCTATTCATGTGTATTTGATGCGCAGTTAACCTCGGTGGTGGGCGGTCTGGTCAAAGTTGTGGGCTGGTATGACAATGAATTTGGTTATTCCAATCGTTTGGTTGACCTTCTGATCAAGATCGATAGGCTCGCATAAGTTTGCTACCTCATCATCATCTTAGGATAGGTGGTGGCATAAAAAAAGCGTCCTTGCCAATTATAATTGGCAAGGAGGCTTTTTTTTCTTCATGCATTAATTTTACATTTCCCCTTCAACGCCTAATCCAAATAACGCAAAATCATATTTGACCGGATCCAGCGGATCCAGTAAACGCAGATTGGCTGTTAATTCCTGGGCTGTTTTCCAATTCACTTTATCCAGCGTAATTAGACCAAATTTGCGGGCAACACGCTCGACATGGACATCACAGGGACAGATGAGATCTTTTGGGGACAGGCGGTGCCAAATACCAAAATCTACACCTTTTGTATCTTTTCTGACCATCCAGCGTAAAAACATATTGATCCGCTTGACGGTTGACTTCTGTGCTGGACTACTAATGTGCTTCCGCGTGCGAACAGGATAATCAGGTAAGGAAAAGAAATAGGTTTTAAAGGCATTCAATGCCATTTCTAGGTCGACCTCTTCCCTGTTCTCCTGTCCTACGAGAAAAGCATCCTCCAAAGATTCGAAATGCGCATAGTGATGCTTAAAAAAAGAAACAAAATAAAGAATGTCGGTATCATTGAAGGTACGGTGCTTAAATCCCAGCAAGGTCTTTAAATCCTGTTCTTGGTGATTTACAATATAATCGTATGGCGAACCATCCATACGAGCCACCAGTTCATTACATTTATTGATAATCGTCTTTCTTTGTCCCCAAGCCATGATGGAAGCCAAAAATCCCATGATCTCAATATCCTGCTTCCGGGAAAATTGATGGGGAATCGATATGGGATCATTTGGAATAAAACCAGGTTGATTATATTCATCAACTTTCTTATCCAAGAAATCTTTCAGATCAAAATCAACGGCCATACTAATCCTTATCTTCCAGTTTGAAGAATACCTTTACAAATCTTTGCGATCAAGCCTGGGCCTTCGTAGATAAAACCGGTATAAACTTGAATGAGACTGGCTCCAGCATCTAACTTCTCAATGGCATCTTTCGCCGAATGAATCCCCCCTACACCGATGATCGGAAATGCCTTGTTGGATTTTTCACTTAAGTAGCGAATCACTTCCGTTGAACGTTTGGTCAAAGGACGTCCACTTACACCACCCGCTTCATTGATCAGCTCCTGTTGGCTCTGTAAGCCTTCTCTTGAAATCGTCGTATTCGTTGCGATAACACCTGCAATTTGAGTTTCCAAAACGATCTCGACAATATCATCCAATTGACTATCCGTCAAATCGGGCGCTATTTTAAGCAAGATGGGCTTCGGAGCCGATTTTGCGATATTGAGGCTTTGTAAAGTATTCAATATATGTTTTAAAGGCTCCTTTTCCTGTAAATCCCGTAAGCCCGGTGTATTCGGAGAACTCACATTAACAACAAAATAATCCACGTAGTCAAACAATGCATTGAAGCAATAAATATAATCATTGACAGCTTCTTCATTGGGTGTCACCTTATTCTTACCAATATTTCCCCCTATTAACAATCCTTTTCGATCCTTTAGATTTTTCAATCTTGTAGCGGCAACATCTGCCCCCTGATTATTAAATCCCATTCTATTGATCAACGCTTCATCGGGAACAAGGCGGAACATCCTGGGTTTATCGTTGCCCGGTTGCGGCTTAGGAGTTACCGTTCCAATTTCGATAAAACCAAATCCCAAATTAGTCATATCCGCAATATATTCCGCATTTTTATCAAAGCCAGCAGCAAGGCCCACCGGATTTTTAAACTTCAATCCAAAGACTTCGCGTTCCAAACGTGGATCTTCCACGGTAAAAAAAGCATTCAATAATTGTTTGGCGCCCCAAATTTTTGAGAAAACATTCAATCCACCGGTCACTTTATGGTGAGCCGTCTCCGGATTCATTGTAAAGAATATAGGTTTGACTAATTTATACATAATCGCAAAGTTACTCAAAGAAGAAGAAATATTCATTACTTTTGTACTTTTGCAGTTGAAATGATATCAATAAATAATTTAACATTTGAAATAGGATCTCGCGCTTTATATGACGAAGCAAACTGGCATATCAAACCAGGAGATAAAGTTGGCTTGATCGGTGCCAATGGTACAGGTAAATCGACTTTACTTCGCCTTATTGTCGGTCAATATACGCCCACATCAGGAACGATTTCCATGGCGAAGGACCTTAAGATTGGTTATTTAAACCAGGACTTATTGTCGTACCATTCTGACAAAAGCATTTTGCATGTTGCCATGGAAGCTTTTGAGCGCCAAAATCAATTACATGCTGAAATCGAGGACTTACTCCACAAACTAGAAACAGATTATTCAGATGAAATCCTGAATAAACTAAGTGATAAACAAGTAGAATTTGAGGCTTTAGATGGTTATAACATCGAATTTAAGGCCCATGAAATCCTTGCCGGTTTAGGTTTTTCCGAAGAAGAACAGAAAAGACCATTGGCCACTTTCTCCGGAGGATGGCGTATGCGGGTTATGCTTGCCCGTATCTTATTGCAAACTCCAGATATTCTGTTATTGGATGAACCGACCAACCACATGGACTTACCTTCCATCAAATGGCTGGAGAACTATCTGCAAGCATTTGATGGCGCCATTGTGATTGTTTCCCACGATCGATATTTTCTTGACCGCATCATCAAGAAAACCGTAGAATCACGTAAAGGAAAATTAACACTTTATGCAGGTAACTACAGTTTTTATCTTGAAGAGAAGGAACTACGGAATGAATTGCAGGCCAATCAATTCAAAAACCAGCAAGCCAAGATAAAACAGGAAGAACGCCTTATCGAGCGTTTCCGCGCCAAGGCTTCTAAAGCCAAAATGGCGCAGTCGCGCATCAAAGCATTAGATCGCTTGGAGAGAATTGACGATGTAGACGATGACAATCCTACGGTAAACTTCAGCTTTAAATTTTCAAAACCTTCGGGGCGCCACGTCGTGACATTGGAAAATATTTCCAAGTCATACCCTAACCTGGAGATCCTAAAAAATACTTCAGCCATTATAGAAAAGGGTGATAAAATAGCCCTAATTGGTGCCAATGGTAAAGGTAAATCTACTCTCTTACGTATCGTGGCCAATGCGGATCACCAGTTTGAAGGAAAAGCAGAACAGGGACACAATGTTTCGCAGACATTTTTTGCGCAACACCAGCTGGAAGCGCTGCACCTGGAAAATTCCATCCTTGCCGAGTTACAAACTTTTGCACCGAAGCATACAGAGACTGAATTGCGCTCGATCCTTGGATGTTTTCTATTCACTGGTGATGATGCATTCAAAAAGATCAAAGTACTCTCCGGAGGTGAGAAATCGCGTGTGGCCCTTGCAAAAGCATTAACCGCGGACGCGAACTTCTTAGCGCTCGATGAGCCTACCAACCACTTGGATATGCAGTCTGTCAACATTCTGATCCAGGCCTTGCAGCAATACGAAGGTACATTTATCGTTGTCTCCCACGATCGTTATTTCTTAGACAATGTAGCAAACAAAATCTGGTACATTGAAGACAAACAGATCAAGGAATACCCAGGTACCTATCAGGAGTATGAAGAATGGGCTGCAAAACGCGTCGTAAAGGCGGACGTAAAAACGGAGAAAAAAATCAAGGAAGAACCCAAAGTAAAGAAAGAAAAGCAACCACTTACGGAAGATAAAACACGTTTGTTGAGTAAAAAAAATAAGGAGCTAACGTCTTTTGAACAAAAAATTGAAGAGCAAGAAATTTTAGTTAAAAATTTAGAATCAAAACTTGCCGACGAAGCAGTGTATTCGGATGCGACTAAGTTACAGGAAACTACACGCTCTTACAACTCAGCGAAGGCATTATTGACGCAATTTCAGGAGAGTTGGGAACAGCTGGCGGAAGAAATCATGGAATTGGAAAATGGTTAATTTTTTTGGCTTAAAATCAGCTTATTAAACCTCAAAGCATGATTTTAAGCCAAAATTATTTGCAGGAACAGGATTAAAGCCCTACTTTTGCATCACTTCAAACAAGGAACGACAGTTCAAAATAAAGAAGTAAGATTCCGTAGCTCAGCTGGTAGAGCAATACACTTTTAATGTATGGGTCCTGGGTTCGAATCCCAGCGGGATCACAGAAAACAATAACAAAACATCAAAAACCCTGCAAATCACACGATCTGCGGGGTTTTTGTTTTTACTGACATACTGAAAAGTACAGCTAAACGCATAAAATAAGTGCGTCATTCGGTGCGTCAGCTTCCATAGAATAACCGACTCCCCTAATTTAACATAACTAATTGTACTACAACTAGTTCAATATTTAAACATCTTGTACAAACCGTACTGCAAAGCTAATTTTGTTCACTTAATGTTATCGTTATGAAAACTAATTGTAGCTTGCTCTATTTTCTAAAAAAGCCCAAAAACTACGTTAATGGCCACCCCTGCTTCATCTACCTGAGGATCACTGTCGATGGAATCCGTGTCGAATTTTCCTCGGGCAGGGGGATCGAGCCGGAGCGATGGAACGCAAAGGCCGGTAAGGCCATCGGCACGAAAGAGGAAACGAAAACCCTCAACGCCTATTTAGAAAGATTGAAAACGGATGTATCGGCTGTCCATACCCAACTTATTGCCGAAGGTGCTGAAATAACCGCCGAAAGGGTAAAGAATAGGTATCTCGGCAAAGACGAGGCCATATCAACGCACACCGTCTTGGAGGCAATCAGGGATCATAATCAAAGAATGGGGGCGCTTATCGGCCGGGATTATGCTAAAGGCACTTTAGGGAGGTTCGAGGTACTGGAGCGACATGTCACCGGATTCATAGCACATAGGTATAAAAAGGAAGATCTTGACGTTCGGAAGATCGACAGGGCATTCATAGCGGATTTTGATTTCTACCTGCGCAACGAAAAGAAAAACGCCAACAATACCGCCGTCAAATACCTAAAGAACTTCGGCAAGGTCGTCCGGATCTGCGTGGACAACAAATGGATCGACAGCGATCCCTTTGCAGGCTATCGGTTCAAGTCCAAACCTGTAAAACGGGATTACCTCACTGCCGACGAACTACAACGCATAGCATCAAGAACATTCGCTACAGACCGGTTGGCACAGGTAAGGGACTTTTTCCTGTTCAGTTGCTATACCGGATTGTCTTACGTGGATGTAAAGAACCTGAGGCCATCCGATATCGTGCTCGGCGTAGATGGTGGCCGCTGGATCGATATCCATAGGCAAAAGTCCGACATCAGAGTTCCGGTTCCGCTGCTCCCCGTTGCAGAGACCATACTCGACAGGTATAAAGAACACCCAGCAAGTGTAGAAAAAGATCTCTGCCTTCCCATATCGAGCAATCAGAAAATGAACGAATACCTTGTCGAGGTAGCAGAACTGGCCGGCGTGAAGAAGACATTGGGCAACAGGATCGCCAAACGGACATTCGCAACCACCGTAACGCTCAGCAATGGCGTGCCGATAGAAAGCGTCTCGAAGATGCTCGGCCATACCAACCTGCGCACCACCCAGCTATATGCCCACCTGCTCGACGAAAAGATCGCCCACGACATGGCCCCGCTCAAAGTACTGTTTGCAGGGACAGCCTCGGCCGTGGACGCAATGACCGACAGAAACCTACAGGCCATCCTACAGCTCGTTCATTCCGAGGTTTCAGATCGGGAGATTCTGACCGTGATCAGGGCACTGCGAGAAAAGCTAAAGATCGCCGTATAGGGACACTTTGGCCGGCCGGAACAGGATTCCGGCCACCTTTTCAAGCATCAGCAAATAGGAACAATTCACTCAAATATTCACTTTCAACTGACAAATATTTGATAATATTAGGCTAACTCTTCCAATTTGGTTAAATTTGTAGGATGGCAAAAGATATCAGAAAAAGGGTGATTGCGGTACACTGGAAACGCTTTGGCGGGACACAGCTCGATATTTTTTCGAGCCTGAAAGGATTCTGTGAAAGCTATCCCAGCTATAATTACCACACCCTGAACAACTATCTTTCCAAAAAGAAGATCCCGTTCGAAAACGACGAGATCAAGATCGAACGCCTTCCCCTGATCCATAAGGTTAGCAGACCTGACCTCCCGAAAGTTCTTTTCTGGGATTTCGACTTCGACCGGCTGGACTGGCACAGGAGCTACAGAACCATTATTGAACGGGTGCTCGATAAAGGAAGTCCATCGGAATGGGAGGAAATGATAAGGTTCTATGGTAGGGAAAATGTGATCGAAGCCCTGAAAAAAAACATTACCTATCTTTCCGACATGACCATGGAAGCCGTCTGCAAATATTTTCAGTTGAGCAAAGAAATGCTCAAATGCTACACAAAGAAACAGTCCGGCCAGGGACACTGGCACTGATCCAAAAACTGATGCAGGACAATCAGCTGCAATCCTTTTACCTTGTCGGCGGTACGGCACTATCCCTACGTATAGGCCACCGCCAGTCTATAGACATCGACCTGTTCAACTCTTCCGACTTTGACAGCGACGGCCTTGACCTCCACCTAAAACAGGACTATAATGCCGAAGTAAGAAGGCAACAGCGCAATTATATAAGCGGCAGTATCGGTGATGTTGATTTTGATTTTATTTCCCACAAGTATCCGGTCATAGAACCCATCGAAATCATTGAAGGGATCAGGATCATGTCCAACGCAGATATTTCAGCCATGAAGCTCAACGCCATCGTGAACAGCGGACAGCGGATAAAGGATTTTATCGACATCCATTTTCTATTGAAAGAGATGTCCCTGGACCATATAATGAAGTACTACTGCAACAAATATCCGAACGTAACACCAGATACTGCAATATCAGCACTCCTTTACCACAACGATATCGATTTCAATGTACCCGTGCTCATGACGGACCGCAAGATAAAATGGAATGACGTAAAGACCGGAATTATGAAGGCAGTCAAAGAATACAGGGCATTACAGGATAGCTGTAAACTATACAAAGAATTGCAGGAAACAAAAAAAAGTTCCCAGGAGAATAATGGCAGAAAAATGCGACGTTAGGATTCATCAATATGGGGGAACAGCTTTTCAGTTTCGGGGCTATAGCCCCGAAACGAATTGAAGCCTCACTCCGTAAACAGCCAAATGGCGGGAACGGCAAGGGCGGTGCGGTGGGATTCCGCAAGCCGCAAATGCGCGCGGGACAAAACCAACGGGCTGCGAGGTAAGACTACCTGTTGGAAAATGTGGAAACGTCAAACATGCCCAAGTAACCTGTTTACCCGTTTTTACCAGAATCCTCTCTTTCTGTCATCTGAAAACTTCATCGCCACTCTATTCAGTCTATCCTCAGGACAGAAGCTGACCATCCCCTTCTCCTCATTCAGAAGAACACCTGCCTGACGAATAGCACTGTACACTTCTTCACGACCACTCCGATAACAGATAGATACCGAAATATGTCTGTCCTTTGGGATACAGTCCCATTTTTTGATCGTAAACCCCTCCCAGCGGCTCATCTCATCTACAAAGACCAGCAGAGGCATATCTTTATAGACACGGATTTTACGGGTCCACATCTTAGCTTCTTCGAAATCCTGGTCTGCCACATAACCCATTGTATCACGGGGTTGCTGATTGTGGCATGCGTATTTGGTTCCTACATATACAAAGTCTCCGGGGCAGGCCATGAACTGCACTTTGTTCAGCTTATGTGAATAGACCTGCATTGTTCCGGAATTGAGCATGGTCTTCATGTTACCCGTATCAGACCGGATCAAAAAATCAGCACGCGTGGCCGTTACTTTGCCTTTTTCCGTACTGATAATCAAAGGCGTGCTTTTATAGCGGTTATCAGCATCAACATAAGCCTCTCCTTTTATGTATACTTCTATTGAATCTCCTTTTCGGATCGGATAGCTCAACCGGGACTGCGCATTCATCCGAACCCTGGTGCCGTCTTCCAGTTCAACAACGCATTGTTGGCGTGCAGCAGTATAAATATCCAGACTTTTTAGATTGGATATATGACCGTTTTTCATCTGTTTTCTCCGGATGCGCAAAAGCCCTTCCTGAGTACGGATGACGGCCAGATCCCCAAGCTGTGCTATTGTACCAAATGTATCCTGGCCGGCCCTTATCCATGTTGAATCGGCAGCCAACAACAGGCAGGAAGACTCAATCAAGGGGATCTCAGCATCACCATCGATGCCAAGACATGCGCTCTCAAGATGCAGCATAGCATCATGCTCTTTTTTATTTGAGTAAAGTAAGTATAACAACATACCTACTATAAATAGCAATAAAGCCGCTGCATATCCAAATGTGCCATATCGTTTTATTTTTCCCTGTCTGCGGATAGCTTCTCCACGACGTTTTATTTCACCGTAGTCAGGCATCCAATCGTCCAAGGGATCTTTTGGTAATTGTCCTTCCAGCTCCCTTAATACCCTTACGACAATTTTATCATACTCTTCTTCGGAATAATTTGATTTTCGGCACTCCAGATCCGCCATTTCACTTTTACTGATGCCCCCTAAAAATTGTTTCCTTAACAATTCTTCTATAACTATTTTATCTTGATCCATTTTATTCCCGTTAAGTTTTCAAACAAAAATTATTTCCAGTCTCTGAGTGCACGCCTGATTTTATTGATCGCTGTACTTGTGATATTCTTGACCCGCTGTAGCGAAATACCGTACATTGTTCCGATCTCTTTATTCTCAAACCCTTGCATCTTCGCATTCAGAAGTATTTCTTTCTCCTTCGGCGTCAGCTGTTCGGTAGCTTTTAAGAATCGCAGATAGAGTTCCTCGTAGTCCAACACCGTATCCGCATGCGTGCTGTCCGTGAGTAGCAGCGCATCTTCTAGAGATGCTTTGATATCTTTATGCTCGGCCCGGATGGCATTCAGGGATTGATATTTGGCGATGTTCATCATCCAGGCAAATGGTTCTTTCATCGTAGACACCCGCTTTCCATCCGCCCATATAGCAGCAATGGTCTCGGAAAAGACATCCTTCACCAATTCGTCATCATCTTTGATAAATTGCCGGATGCGTGTTTTGAGCTGAAGCCCATAACGTTTCATGATCTGGTTTATAGCCAACTCGGGCTCCTCTGCCAGTCGCTTAAAACTATCTTCTTCCATATCTTAAGTATTATATTCATAGCAATTTCTTTTTAAAAAGAATAATTTTTATCACCTGATTATCAGATACATATAAAAAATATTGATTTTCAGGCGGTACGATTACCGCATTTCTGCTAGATATAGTAAAAGGAGAAAGAGTTTTATAATCGGTAAAACTAAGATACGAAGACAAAATTAAATAAACAAATTAAATATCTAACAAACAGCAGGTTACATAAAAAATGTAACGTGAAATTGTATTGATTAAATTAAGAAGTCATGAAAATAAAATTATACATAAATTATACTGCACATTACGGCTTTACACTGCTCTGGGGCAGTACGCTGGTGCTCAAGCTTTGGAACCTGGAGATTACTAAGAGCGAGATCGCCATGCAGGGACTGCCGCTCTGGATGAGTGACATGCTTCTATTGACCCTGCCACTTGTAAATATCGTTCTGATCTGTATGCTGTTATATAAGCCTACAGTTTCGCTTGGCATCAGGCTTTCAACATTAACAATTGCCGGCTTCACCCTTTACCTGATTATAGGGATTACTGGGGTCATGGGACATACACCATGCGCCTGTGCAGGCATCTGGCCTACAAACAATCACTGGCTACACATCGCGCTGAACAGCATATTTATAGCCATCGGTATATCATATTGGGTATTGGCCCACAAAAGCCATACGGAAAGGGACGTCAACCCCGATCTTGGCAGGAAGGAGGGTACCATCTTATCATAAATGAATCGCAGTTGCAGGGCATAGGTCTACCCTGCAAAAGATCAAAGGACATTACCTCTTTCCAAGACCGCGGTGATGGAGCAAGAGGCAGGCCATGCGATGGGCCTGATGAAATCAGAGTACGTTAACTATTAAATTTTTTTATTATGAAAACGATATTTAAAAAATTGAATTTAGGCGCTATCACCGTACTTGTGGGTGTCGTTGGCTTGACTGTTTCATGGAAAAACCATGAAAGTAAAAAAGCCACACCGACTTGGTACCAAGTGAGCTTGATTAATCCAGCAAATGGGAATACTCCTTCCAATCAAAAAATTGAAGGGTTATATCCAGGAGGAGAACCAAGCGGAATAGATTGTAATACCAGCCCCGGTGCTACATGTGCAGTACAGTTGAGCGATGCCCTAAATCCGGCAGATATGCCAGCGACGGTTAAGGAAGCAAACGATGAAGGGTTCACTTCCGAAGACTTTCGTCAGCATCAATAACTATTGTTAATTAACAAAATTCCATTAATTGGACCAATATTCATCAAAGAGGGAGGCAAGATAGCCTCCCTCTTTACCGTTCATTCTGCTCGATCCCATTCGCTTCAGTCTCCGATTGCGGAATTGGCCAAGTCCATTTCTTATCATTCGGTTTCAATGAATATTGTACACCGTCCAATACTCTTGAAAACGTTACAGGATACTTTCCTTCGAGATTTAGCCTCCGTGCATCTTCCCAACGCCTTCCTCTCATAAAAAGCTCCTTGTGCCGTTCTTTGAGTATATACAACAGTAGATCATCAATCTCTACAAGTCTTATAACCCTATAAGAACTTTGCTCAAATCTATTCTTTCGCAAAAAGTTGATATCATCGAGAGCTAGTTGTGGAGATCCCGTACGAGCGTAGCATTCCGCCCGGATCAGGAGCATTTCTTCTACACTTAAACCTGTAAACGCTTCTATCGCTCCCTTACCACTATAAGAGCCAGTGTATGCTTTTGTATTATCAGGCCGTGTAAAAAAGTACACCTTTTTTCGCAGATCCTCCGGCTCAATGGACGCTATAAACAATGTATCTGCATTTCTTCGGGTTGCCCCGATAATGCCCCCGACGGTTTCAACAGAATAAAAGATGATGGCAGGATTGTTTTTGCCGTAAACGTCGAAATAGCTACTTCCAAGGTTTGAGATCGTGCCTGTCAATTTATTATAGTCGACAAGCGTGTTTTTCTTTTTTAGGACAATATCGGCGTATTTTAGCGCCATACCAAAATTTCCCTGCCCGAGATAGACCCGTGCCAATAGCGCCTGCACCGCCGTTATTCCGGGCATGTAAGGGTTATCGTCGTCTTGTATCGGCACCTTTTCCGCCTCGGTCAGATCTTTCAGGATCTGTTCGTGAACCTGTTTCAATGTCGAACGCCCGTATTTGATGGAAACATCATAATCCAAACGTAGTGGCAGCCCGGGTTCATTATCGGCAGTCGCTTCCTGATATGGCTTGCAGAATACCTGTGCCAATTGGTAAAAATTCCAAGCCCGATGGAAACGTGCACTGACCTTTACCCTATCTATGTCCCTTTGCCCATCTGCTCCAATACTGGCCGATTCGACATCAAGCGCAAGATTGGCAATCATAATCCGCTCATACCCCAGATCCCAATCCCTCAGATTTCGTTCATTGCCGTAAGCATTGTCCTTCCACAGATAGGCAAATTGATGAATCGGTGTGTATTGCGATCCGGCTATAAGGTCAGCCCCATTTTTGACATAATATTCGTCGGCTCCCAGATAAGCCAGATCGGTAGAGGTCGTATACATAATATTTCTGCCCAGAATTGCCAAATAATCTTTGGCTGTCTTTGGCACCACCTGATTGGAAGTCCGTTTTTTATCCAAAAAATCCTTTCCGCAGCTTGCCAAAGTAATGACAAGACAAATTATCAGATATTTTCTCAAATTTTTCATTATTTGATTTTTATAAATTCAACTTAAGTCCAAGAGAAAAACTCTTCGGTGCGACATAATCCGCATTTGGATAAGCAGGGTCCAAACCATATTTATTCGCTTTCCATAAAATTCCAAGATTGCGGGCATAAGCGTAGAACTGGATATTCTTAAACATCTGTCCCGGAAGTATGCCAGCAGGAAGATCATAGGAAAAGCTTATATCCTGTAAACGGAAATGTGCTCCTCTGGTCACGAAATTTTCATACTGTTCAAACATGCTGTACAGATTATCGCTGGGGTCAGCTGATGTAGCGGGAATATCTGTCCATCGTTCGTCTCCGGGATTCTTCCATCTGTTCAGGTAATCCATATGGTACTGCTGTCTGTATTCACCGCCGGGTACAGTGGTCGGACGCCTGAATACATGCCCCAATTTCCACGCAATCAGGAAAGACAGGCTCATGCTTTTCCATTTAAACTCATTTCTCAAAGAGCCATATATTGTCGGCACCGTAACCCCTGCATTTCTTAAATCCGAAGGGGATAAACTGTTATAATAATCTATTCCATTCCGCACACGTTGTCCATCAATAAACATTTGCACAGTACCGTCGTCAGGATCGAGTGAATATTTTGGTAACGCAAATAAGATATCCTTGCTTTTTCCCATGACAGGTACAGAAGGTGCCAAAAGATAATTATATAGCGCAATATTTCTATTTGCAGAGTATCCTGTAACATTATTTTCGACAAAGTTGAATAGAAGGGTGCTGTTCCAGCTAAATTTTCCCCGGAAATTTTGGCTGTTGAGCTGAATATCAATCCCTTTGGTTTTAAGATCGGCATAGTTCATCAAGTTAGAGTTTTCCGCACTGCTTCCCGGATAAATTCCCACACTTGTCGGAAGTATATTGGCCCCTATCAGATCGGTAGCATTTTTTATATAAAAGTCGATACTTCCCGAAATACGGCTATCGAGTAACCGCATATCCATACCAAAATTCAGGGTCTTTACCTGTTCCCATCGCAACGATGGATTACCGATACTCCGGACAATAGCTACCGGAAGCCCTGTATTTGGGTCATTTGCCGAATAGCTGATGGTAGGTAGGGCACTGACATTCCTGTTTATATTACCGGCGATACCGTAAGTAGCCCTCAAGCGCATATAGTCAATCGAAGGAAGTTGGAACCAGCTTTCTTTTGTCAGGTCCCAACTGGCACCCGTGGACCAAAGAGGGGTACCTTTTTGATTCGTCTTTACGCCAAACAGGTTAGAGCCATCCCATCGCAGGGAGCCAGAAAGGATATACCTGTTTTTATAAGTATAGCTTACATTTCCAAAATAGGAAAGATACCGGTCAATAAGCTGCTGCCTTGCCGAAGGCGGAGCCATCAGTCTTGACCGCCCACTGGGCCGTGTCTGATAATTTTCAGTATAATTATAATTATTGTTCCCGATCATCAATTCGGGATCATAATTATACAGTGTGAATCCCGGATCGGTGTTTTCAACCTGTTCCCTGATTTCTGCCCCTGCCAAAGCATTTATATCATGATCCTGATTGAAACGTTGTGTATAGTTTAGCTGTGCCCTTGTGGAGTGGCTTCTGGAATGAATACGGGCTAAATCCTGAAATATCCCGCCATAAGGAATAATTTGGGTGCCATTTGGCTGTGTAAAGTAATTGACCAAATTCCGCACGTAATAGCTATCCTTATCATATAGCGCCGTACTGCCCGAATTCCCTCTTATATATTGATAAGTAGCACTCAGGTCGAAATATTTTAAAAAGTTATGTCTTACTCCGATATTGGCACGGAGTTCATCACGATAACTGCGCTTGTCCATGAGTCCACGCTCTTCCAAGGGTATATACCTCCAGTCCAACAGGCCGTTTTCTTCTGCTTGTCCTACATAGGACTGTCTGTGGTTTTTGATAATGGGTAGCGGGGCACCTTTTTCGTCCGTCAACCGGAGATACGGGGATAGGTCCACATGAGTTGAATTCCCTTTTAGGTCATTTAAGCTCACCTGATTGTTTCTGCTTCCCTGCTTACTGTACCAGAGCGATGTTGACAGTTCCAATGCCTTAATGGGTTTAAAAGTGTTCTGTAGATTAAAATTCACCCGATCATTGTCTGACCCGATTTCATTGTTCCGGTTTTTATCATACCCGCCTGAAACATAATAGGTAAAACGGTCGCCACCACCATGGGCATTCAGCGCGTATTGTTGGTATAAAGATGGTTGGTAAAGATATTTCATTGCCTCATTGCGTACCTCGGTGCTTCGCAGAATAGCTTCCCTCCTTGTGAATTCCTCGGGGCTTAATGAACCTTTTTCAAGTGCTATAAGCATTTCTACATATTCAGGAAAGGGGATCTGCTGTGCACTCTGGAGATAGTACCCGCCGTTTTTGTATTTTTCCTTTTCGATTTCCATTACTGTGGACGACGGGAGACGGTTGCGGCCATAAAGCAGATCAGGTTTGTCTCCGAGGGTCAGATTGCTATTGATAGCTAATTGCCCTTGCTTATTATACGTTCCCTTTTTGGTTGTAATGACGATCACACCATTTCCTGCCCTTGCTCCCCATATTGATGCCGAAGCCCCATCTTTCAAAATGGTAATATTTTCGATATCATTTGGATTGATAGAAGTTATATCTCCATCGTAAGGAAAATTATCCACGACGATCAAAGGACTTGCGTCCGATTGTATCGTGGCTAGACCACGTACACGGATGTCTGATGGCTTTGTACCATTTGGTGCAACGAACTGTACGCCCGAAGCGACACCATCAAGGCGTTGCAGTATATTCCCGCCAACCGAGCGATTGAGCAGTTTATTGTCGATCATTGTGAATGATCCGGTCGCCCTTTCCTTTGGAACCTGATAAAATCCTGTTTGCACTATTTCAACTTCACCAAGAGATTGCTGGCTTCTTTCCATGATAATTTTCAATCTCGTCGTAGGCGAACTCAGGTGCTCTTTATATACCCCAAAACCCATATAACGGGCCACTAAAGAATCAGGAAGGGGAACATTGCCAAGATCAAAACGCCCATTTTCATCTGACTGTACGGATTTAACATAGTGCTTTAGACTTATGGTAACTCCTGAAAGTGGTTTTCCAGTTTCATCATAAACGTGACCGGAGATCTGTGCTCTTACCTTAACAACTAACATAAGGGACATCAAAATTATAATCGCTTTTTTCATATCCCCCTTATCTGATATCCGATTTCAACCTTAGCTCCTGCGGTATCGTTGATATATCGCCAGCTATCAATCTATCAAGTAAGCGTTTGGTATCCGCTTTGGTATCGGGAATGCCGATAAAGACGTTATTCCTGACCCAAGCTGATGGCCCCGTTACTGATCTGCCACAGAAATAAGCGTTCAATAACCAAACCTCTGGACCAACCAATTGGGGCATTGACCATCCCTTTTCTTTAATCATCAGTTCAGCCATAAAGTCCCAGTCCAACATCATTCCTACAGCAAGCACTTGTTTATTATATTCTGGTTGCAGGTCCTGCCATTTGTCCATAGCTTTTATACAGGGGGAACACCACCGTGCCCAAAAATCGAGCACCAATATTTTGTCTTTGGAAAGCTCCCGTATTGTTATACTATCTCTCCCTTGGGTATCATTAACGATGCGGATGGGAAGATCCAATATATCGTCAGGAATTTTACTCTCATTACTGATAGGGTTAATCTTTTCCACATTTGGTTTATATACAAACAGGGGATACTTCTTTATGTCTGCATCTGGGTGAAAATAAAGAATCGTCTGCCGTTTATCATTTGCATTTTTAATATCTACAAGATAAGGTACATTCTCTCTGGTGATCCTAGGGATAGATCCGCTGTCAGCCCGTGTTTCCACGGACTGTGCGGAACAACATAAACTAAACACATGAAACAATATCATTGCCGACAATAATATCGCTTCTTTATTCCATATTTTGATATTGGTAAGATTTACTTTAACTATTGCAAATAGATTTAAAGTTTGCATAATTTGTCTGAATTAAGATCAATTCAGACGATTAAAAAAATCGTGCATTTGTTTGCTGATTTTTAGCTCTCGCTCGTGTTTATCAACCACTTCTGAAAGATCCGCATGCCGAAAATCCAGTTTACGGACAAGGGACACTAAATAGGACATGACCAAACGCACCAATGCCTTATTGAAATCGTTTAATTCATTGGTATTGAACAACAGCTTTTTATTCTGGGGATTCCCCATGCAGATAGTTACCTGTTCTTCAATATACACGCTGATACTGTCAATATCATAGCTTTCCCAAAAAGCAATAATATTCTGAATAGGATCATATCCTTCGACATGGATGTTGAAATATATATCCATGTCGATTTCCGTCATATTCCGAAGCAATTTCTTTATTTCAATATTCCGCATGATGTAGTGATATTGAAAATTATAAGAATATATAGGTGATAAAGCTTTACGAGGCTATACTATACATAATCGTCTATAATCAATCGATTTATAAATTAAGTTATAGACGGGAAAGGAATTAAATAAAAAAGTAAAGCGTGGTCCTCTGCCCGTCCCCCTACCGACCAAGGTGGAAAAGACGGGTGAGCTGCCCACACCTTATGCTATATCTATCCCATAGGGAAAAAAATACATGGCATGGGGTTTCACCCGGCGTATCTGCTTTCCTTAATTTTTTGGTCGGTAGGGGGCAGATACAACTTCGTGAGCCGTTAAATAAGGCTATAAATTTACTATTTTATGTTGAATCAAAATAATTTTTTGGTCTCATAATTGTCTATTTTTTTTAGTTATTTAGGAGATGCCTTATTTCCATTCCCTATTTAAACAGAATGATATACTTCATATAAAGAGAGTATAATCTATATAACATCCTATTTTCATATCAAATATAAGGATAAAACACAAAAACTACAATAAAATCATAGTTTTTAACACAAATAAACTATAGTTAAGAATAGCTTTTAATTAATCGCTATTGTCCAGCTTTGTATTATGGCAGTACATATAGGAAAAGTGATACATGACTTAGTTAAAGAAAGAGGATTAAAAGTGAGATTTGTAGCTGATTACGTCAATGTAGGTGAGTCAACAATGTATGATATATATAAAAGAGCGACGATAGATGTTGATAAGCTTATTAAGTTCTCACAACTATTAAATAAAAATCTATTTATATACTATCTAGACGAAGAGCCTATTAAAAGTATGTTTGGCCAACAAGTCTTGGTACTTCAAACAACAGTAGATGAACTCAGATCCGAAATCGAAAATAAAAACGAGCGGATTAGATCTTTAACTGAGCTTATCGAAACTCAGAAAAAAGTTATTGCTCTACAGGAAGCTAAAGAAGATTCAACGAGAAGTAGCAAAAAAAGAAATTAAGATGGAAAAATTGATCGTTAAGAATTTTGGGCCATTAGTGCATGTTGATATTGAAATAAAAGATATTAACATTTATATAGGTATTACATCAAGCGGTAAAAGTACCATTGCAAAACTGATCTCCATATTTAAAAGCGGAATTAATAGAATAGAACTTTTTGAAAAGGCGTTAAGCAATTACAATATTGACTTCAATATAGGAAGTGACACACTGATCCGTTATGAAGTCGGCGAATTATTTACCGAAATAAAAGGAAATGGGTTTGAAACTAATAGGCTGAAAAAACAGCAAATCCACGCTTTGAATCCTATTTATATACCAGCAGAAAGAGTATTCTTTGCCACATTGTCACAGTCGATTTTTAGCCTGATGAGTAGTGATGTCGCCTTACCTAAATGGCTGATAGATTTCGGCGCCAAGTTCGAGAATGCCCGGACGAATATTAAAGAAATGGCGATAGATTTCCTAGGCGCAAAATATCGCTGGCAGGATGGCACCGATTATATCGAAGTCCGCAACGACACGACCATTAAACTGTCTCAAGCTTCGAGCGGTATTCAGTCTATCGTCCCATTGTTACTTGTTGTACAACATAACAGCGAGCCCTCAAAAAAAGAGGATGATATCTTTGTAATAGAAGAACCGGAACTCAATCTGTACCCTTCTTCACAAAAGGACCTAGTTGAATTTATCATGGAACGAATAAACATATCACAAGATAAATTGATCATTACTACACATAGCCCATATTTATTGACAACGATAGATAATTTAATACAGGCTGGGAACATAGTAAATGAACGACCAGAGCTACAAGATGAGGTTAAAAAATTAGTTCCAGAATCATTGTGGCTAGATTTTGATTCCGTGTCCTGTTACTTTTTCAGTGATGGAAGCTCCTGTTCAACACTAGATCCAGAACTCAGATCTATTGGCCCATCAAATATTGATGATGTCTCGGCAGAACTGAGCAACACATTTGAAAATCTGTTAACCCTAAGATATTCTTAATATGGCCTGTGATGAGATTTTTGAAATATTAGGAGGAAATAGAGAATGTTATAGCAATAGTACGGCTGCTTTAGAAAACGGGAAGAAATTTGTATTAAACAATCGGAACGGTAAAACTATCTGTAAAGTCCGTGTAGATAATTGTCTCATTATAGATAATGACATTCGGAAATGTGATTTTCTATTCTATATAAAGGAAGATAAGAAGATATTTTTAGTTGAATTAAAAGGTCAATCTGTTGATGATGCATTGTTTCAGATCAAAAGTACCTTTGATATTGTAAATCAAAGGCTCAAAGCAGCTCCCTCCCAATATGTAGGTGTAGTCGTTTCGAGTGCGGTGCCTAAAGCGGCAGATCAAAAGTTTAAAACTTTACAGCAAAAGCTATATAGGGACCATAAATTAATGGTGACACGAAAACAGATACAGTATGAACAAGTAGTGTAATTTAAACAGTTAAGAGATAAAATCCTTATAAAACAACACTCATACTATAAAATTAATCAGCCTCTTTCCTTAGGAATAGAGGCTGATTAATTTTACAGGCCTGCAATCGTAAATGCCATGTGACCTTATTTTTTTTTGGTATATTAAGTATTCATATTCCCTCAGTTTTCCTATTAAAAATTCTTGTCCAAGAGCATATAGGAGAAGATCAAAAATAGTACTACTGCCACGCCAATTATCAACCGTGTCAATACTGCACTGACATACTCCACACTCTTGGTCTGTTCTGGAAAGAGCGAAATCCGGTACTCCTTTCTAAACGGCTTTGGCCATGCTTCCATATTGCTGCCGATAGCCGTCAGACTATTTTTAAGAATTGATTCTAGCCGTGTCAGGTCCGGCTCGGGGGCCTGTATCATTATATCTCCATATTTCTTTTCGAAATCTGACAGCAAAGCCTGCGTCTGCGCTTCCTTTGCCAACAAGGCTTCATTCTTCTTGGACAGTTCAGTTTCGAGAAACTCCGTCTTTTTAATAAGGTTTTCGATCACTTCGTCCATGACCGATCTTTCGGGTGTCTGCCTGTTGTTCATTTAGTTATCCTTTCTTTTATTTTCTTTTTCATCGCTTATTGGTACGTGCTTTTTTTGTCCTTCTCCTATTCCGTCCATGAATTGCCTCATCATCCACGTCATCGGACAGTTGAGCCATTGGGGCAAAAAGATCCCCTAAGGGACCGCTTGTAAACCTTGTCGGAGGCTCAATTTTAACGGAGGTTGACCACTTTTCATCCTGAACGGGCGGTGAATCTTGCTGCGAGTGGCCAAGTATCTCCCTGAGCTCGTCAGCAAGGCTCTTTTTCTGTTCCTGTTTATCCACAGGTAAGAGGTCTTTTCCCTCCTCTCGGAACATCTGTTCGTTTTTTGCCAGCTGTAAACTGATTTTCCCGAAACTATAGTTCCTGTCGATTTCCGACCCCTTGAACTGATATCCGCCCTTACTGAAACTGATGCCCTGCACCTCGTCTGTTCCGCTCCTATACTTGTACTGTATCCCAATACCCTGTTTAAGCAGGAGTTTTTGCAGTTCGGCCATGCTTTTGGCTTTTGGCAACAACGCCATGATCTGATCGTGGATCTGATACTTGACCTTATCCGCTCCGTTAAGGTTCTGGCGGTTTACGTTGTTTTTCCCCGTGGCAATATGGAAACCATGCTTTAGTGTCAGGGCCTTACTGGCCCTGACATTCTTCCAGCGCTGATTGGCATCATCTATCGTCCTGCCTTCGTTATTGACCCTGTTATAGACGATATGTAAATGTGGGTGCTTCGTATCGTGGTGCCTGACCATCAGCACCTGCGTATCGCTGATCTTCATCTTGGCGAGGTATTCTCTGGCGACCGCCACCATAATTTCATCTGTCAGCACCGGGGCATCTTCGGGACTCCAGTTCAGTGCAATATGACCGACAGCATGCCCCAGTGACGGCCTCATCTTACGCTGCATATTAAAGTCCGCTATAGCATGGGCTACCGTATCACTACGGATACCATCGGCTGACAGTACCTCCGCACCTTTCTTGAGCATACAGTATTCCACGCAGCCCTTAAACGACCTGCCTGATTTAACCACTTTTCCCATCATCGCTGTTGATGTATTTCAATGTTGTATCTATTTCTTTCAGCAGGAAGTCGCAGCGGATAGCTATGCCCATGATACCTCCGGTATGTGCGAGCTTGGCCAACTGGTTGAGATTGTTGGCCATTCCCGCAAGCATGTGGAGTATGCGCCTGTCCTCACCGGTTATCCTTGCCGTTATCCTTGCACTCAATGCCGAGGCCCTGATCCAGTCACTGATCCGCATTCCTGCCTGTGTGGCCCTTGTCTCAATCAGGAACCTTTCGGAAGTGGTCAGACGTACACGAATACCATTATTTCTTTTTATCTTTTTGCACGGTGCGCCCCCTTTTTTATGGAGGTGGCGAGCTGGTCTTTCTGTATTGCTCCTGTCCATAATTACCACTGTTTTATTTGCTATTGTCACTACTGTTTATCGGTAGCCCGCAGGATGCCGGTACGGCATCCTGCGCCTCCATGCGACCATCGGGAGCAGGGAGCAAGTCTGCCCCCGCCGAACGGCATAGGGGGAGTTTTTGTGTAACAAAAACACAAACTTGCTTCTTACAAAACCACAAAAGTCTGGCGTGCGAAAGCGCAGCCATACTTTTGTGGTTTTCATCGCTATGGATGCCCCTCGAAAGGGCTTCCATAGCGCCTGCTCCGCCGGTGAACCCGGCACCTCTTTTCCTGCTGTTTCCCTGGTTAGCTGTTTGGCTGGTTAGCGGGCTGTCATTATATACAGCTAAGCATAAGGCCGTATGTTCATATATACAATTAGCTGATCGGCTACTTAGCTGATTGGCTGTATACAGGACAATCTTTTTGTTGGGACAGGTCATGTCGTGCCGTCCTTTCTTTCTCCGATGGTGCGATTTGGATGGGAAGTCCACCAGACCAGGCTGCCCTTTACCGGATGGTAGGACGGCTGGTAGTGTATGTAGCCATATACTTCAAGCTGGCCCAGGCATTTGTGATAGGTCGCTATCGAGCGGATATGGGACAGCGCCATGAGCTTTTTGCGGGACACGGAAAAAGGAACGGCAAAACCCGCTTCACGGTACATGGCAAATAGGGCCGTGACCAGGCTCACATGGGTAGGCAGCATCCTGCTGTCGGCAGCCATACCCTTGATAAGCAGGGCATATTCGGCGATCCGGTTCATGATGAACATTTCGGTCATGGCCGGCCTCCCTTCTCCAAGAGCCTTTCGATATCTTCCAACTTATAGTACATGATGCCGCCGATCTTGGTGTACTGTAACGTACCGTTGATGCGCAGGTTTTGTAAAGTGCCGCCGGAAATGTTGAGCAGCCTGCGCACCTCGGCGCTCCTGATCCATTCCTTTCGCTGCTGCTGCTTAAATAGTGTTTTGATTTCGTCCAGCAGTTCCTTCCTGAACTGCGCAAGGTCTTCCTTTGTTAAGATGTCCAATTGCATAATTTTCGTTTTATGTTCTAGACAAAGGAAATCAACAAGACCGGTTCATCTGTTACCAAAGGGTTGCGTGGTAAATTAGAAACGATATGGCACGGATTAGTAGGGACATCCAAATAACTGGATTCCAAATGATTCGAAAAATAAAGATTCGGTTTATTTTGTAACGTTAAGGAATCAGTGTTTTCGCCTTTTGACAGGCGAGATCGTAAATAGTCTGTGGTTCTGCGGGATCTCGTTGTCTCTCTTTGTAGGATCTTTGGGGTCCATACCGCGCAGATAGTGCCTTAACCTATCCTGCTTGATCTGTTTAATCTCTTGGGGATTTTCCGGGTCAACTTCGCGGAAAAATTTACAGATAATTTTCGCCCATGTATTCTGCGCCGCAGTAATGAACAGGGCTCCACCGTCCGGGGCTTTCAGTGCCTGCATCTGTATAAACATATCCAATAGAGCAAGGGCTTGATCGTCCCTTATCTGAATATATCCATCCCACCCGCGGCATTCTACCAGTTCGGCCCTTAACGAGGTAATTTCCTGTTCAAGAGCATATATTTTCTGCTCCTGACGTTCGATGATGGGTTGATCGGAGCTATGGATATCCCACCTGTCAAGGGATGTAAGTATCCATCTGAACCTTTTAAGCCGGTCGGCATTCATCAGGTTACGGATGTGGTCTCTGTCATAAACATCCCTTGCCTGTAGTACGTGCAGCTGTGACTCGATTTTTTCCCAGAGGAATTGGAAAAATACCATTTCATCACCCTGTGGGTGCCTGCTCAGGTAGAATTTAAGGTGGTGATGGTAGAACTCCTCGAGCCTGTCCTCGGGGATCGTAAACAGCCTGTTGAAAAGATGCCTCAAAAAATGTTTCCTGCTCCAACTAATGGGATTTCCTATATCTAACGTGTCACTCCTGAAATCAAAGCGTGCACGAGGTCGGAAAAAAGTGATACTCATAAGCGTTTACACTTGGTTATACCCAAATTTAAGGATTTCATTCGAAATACATTCTCGCCCCGGCAAGAACGAAAACAGGGCTGACAAAAATTAAATACCATACCAATAGTGACTGCCTCCTATCTACCCAATCCATTTCAGTAGCAGACAATAGGTTGCTGCAGCCTCAGGTATCTATCACAATCGATAGCGTCCCCGATCTCTGTTAAACCATAAATCTTATTTATAAGGGCTTAGTTTACTTTGTATAAACCGAAAAAAGAACCACCGCACTCTAGGAAAAAGGAACAAAGTTGAATCCTTTTGTACAGGTTGTTCCCAAATGATATCGTTCCTCCAAAAAATGCCAGAAATATCGGTATCAGTGCAACTGATACGATATGAAAATAATATTAACACAAAAAATGTGGATAAACTTGAGACTCATCCCAACTTTGGGTGATAATTCTATCTATTTGTTTTGAGCGTTCAAATTTTAATGAATGCGTCAATATTTATTTTTTTAGATGATGTCGATTCCTTCAAACTATATCAATATATAACCAACGAAATCTACTGTAAATCTATGTGCAGAGCACAAATGGGATCTTTTGCCTCCCCAATGAAGCCTTCGCGATTTGGTAAGTCTATCAGGCCATGAGAGATTTAACAAAAATGAGCAGAATAATATAAGGCCAATCCATCTATATTCTAATATGTCGTTATTTTAAACTCTTTTAAATAAAACTCCAATGGCTCTATCCCTACCTCAGCGCGTCTTGAGTTGACATCTTTCTTTTCCTGTATCGGTAAAAGAAAATAGCTACCATCATTATTAACACCTATTTGAGAACCATATATCTGGAAGCCGGTTTTCCACAATGAATGCTTATCTTTAATTATAGCATAACTTTGTGGTTGTATTTTTTTTTCAATAAAAGCCTTTTCTACAAAAGGGAGATACTTCTCTCTAGTTCTAGGTTCGGCATGAGCAACTAGAGTGGATAATACTATGTTTCCATCTGTACCAATATCTGTTGCACTGAGCCAACCATATTTTTCCAAAATTTGATCCAATTTCTTGATATGCTTTTTACTGACCTTTTTGAGAGTTTTCGATTTAAGGCGATTTTGTTTGCTATTCATTCCAAATTTCGAGATATTTTCAGAAAGTTGTTTCCTTACCTCTTGATCTTCTTCTAACATCTTTAATAAGATTCCTTTTATAGAATCCATTTCCTGTTTCTTGTTCAGATTTTTTTTAACAATATCAATAAGTTTTTGCCATCGATCATCATTTTGAAGATTAATAAATAACTTCTCATTCTCGATAGCAAAAAGATCAGAATAATAGGCTTTTTCAGCAATATTAAATAAATTAGAAAATGCACTATCAATCACTCCACTTGCAGCCCAACTTTTAGCTGCCATAAAACGATGATAGGTCGCTCCCTTCCAGCCAAATGATTGAAAGGCTTTAGAATAAAACGAGGATGCTTCAGAGAACTTTTCTCCCTTAAAAAGGGAGTCTGCAACTTTTACATTATATTCATACATTGTGGTTGGCGCCTGCGAATGACCGACAAGGGGATAATAAACAACTAAATAAAACATTAATATCCGAACCAAAGATAATTTCATCATAATGTGTTTTAAGAACATGATATTTAAGTTTAATATTCTATACTTGAACCTTTAATAAAAATAAAAACAAAGTTTTAAAAAAATGAAAAAAGTAATAGAATAATTATTATTTTTAGATAGTATTATTTACGAAATAAATCTTTGAAAATGGTACTTATATTTTCCGAGCAAGCGGATTACAGCACATTTCAAGTCATAAGATGGTTAAAATCTTTTCACGTGGACTATTTTCGATTAAATAAAGAAGATGATGTTTCTGTAAAGAAGATTGACCTATTAAATGATATCATGTTGTTCGAAGTTAATGGTAAAGAACTGGATCTTTCTAAAATTAACGTTGTATGGTATCGCCGAGGTTTTTTCAATTTTGACACATCTGGATTCGAAATTGATAATGAAAGTATTAGAGCTTTAAAGGAGGAGGCAGTTTGTTTAAATGTATTTCTAATGGAATATTTAATTGAGAACAAATTTTGTATAAATAACCAATTTTCTTCATTTAATAATAAGATTAGTACCTTATTGAAGGCCAAAAATGTGGGGCTGAATGTACCTGAGACTTATCTAACATCTTTTTCAACAGAATTGCGTGAGTCTGACCTAATTACTAAAAGTATCGGAGCACAACTGATGATCAACAACTTAGAAGCTGGTGAAGTCAAAATGTTTTATACAGAAAAGGTTGATATTAAAGAACCACAATTCTTCTTTCCAAGCCTATTTCAAACTGAAATAATTAAACAATTTGAACTGCGAATATTTTATTTACTAGGATCATTTTATAGCATGGCAATTTTGTCGCAGAATAATCTACAAACTTCAGTTGATTTTAGGAAATATGATTTAAAAAAACCCAATAGAACCATACCATACAAACTTCCAATTTCAATTGAAAGGCAGCTGGAAAGCCTAATGCAATCATTAAAATTGAATTCTGGATCCATAGACATGGTTTTTGATGTAAATGACGAATACATCTTTCTAGAGGTGAATCCAGTTGGTCAATTCGGTATGGTTTCATCACCTTGTAATTATTATTTAGAGAAGAATATTGCACTTAAATTATCATCCGATGAAAAATCTTAAACAGAAGCCAGTTTTTATGCAAACACCTACAACAGTAAAAAGAAATCATATTATTGTGCGCATAAGATTTGATAAAAACACTATGTCTAGGGTAAATTTTCACAGCTTTTATAAGCCTATAAGCAAGCTCTTTTAAATGGAATTGAGGAAAATTCAGCATAAGTATTTTGATTTATATGCCAACTGTATTGCAGTTAAAGGATTCAAACGGTCAATAATTTATGATTTACAAAAGTCATCTTGGGAATTTATACCCAATAATATGTTTGATTTAATAGAATTATGTGGCCGCAAAAACACTTTTTCAGAGTGCTATGAAATGGACAATTTGTTTTCAAATTCGACGTTGGATCAATATTTTAAATTTTTGATTGAGAAGGATTTTTTATTAATTGTTGATGATAAAAGTCAATTCGCACATTTTCCTAATCTGGACTGCACTTTTGATTTTCCTGGAATTTTAACTAACGCAATTTTAGATTTTGATTCAGATACACTAAATACAGCGAATTATGATGATTATGTGGATTTAATAAAGGAGTTTTACTCTCTAGGTTGCAATAATTATCAATTTAGATCTTTTGGGAAAAAGACCAACAGTATTCTTTTTAATCTACTAAAAGAAACAAATAACCTCGACATTGAAATTGATTTAATTTACCCGTATACGAGTTCAACAATAGAAGATCTTGAAAAATGTTTTTTTGAGATTACCAATTTACGTAGTATAGTAATACACTCTGTGCCACCGGAAAAAATTTTACACAATGAAACAAAATTCGACATAACATTTACTGATACATTGTTAACAGACCATTCCTGCTGTGGAGTAATCAAACCCCAATATTTTAGTATTAACCTACCTTTGTTTACAGAAAGCTTGCAATTTAACAACTGTTTAAATCGAAAAATAGGGGTCGATATATATGGTAATATCAAAAACTGTCCAAGTATGGAAAAAGTGTATTCGAAGGTTGGACGTACTGTTAGAGATATTGTGCAGGATCCAGAGTTTCAGGAAATCTGGAAACTCAATAAAGATTCTATTCTTAAATGTAATATTTGTGAGTTTAGGTACATGTGTACCGATTGTAGGGCATTTTTAGACAACTTAAATGATAAGCCGCTTAAGTGCTTTTACGACCCTCTTACCGCGGTTTGGGGAAAAAATAAGGAAAATTGATATTTTTTTGGAATAATCAATTTTCTTAATTAACTTTAATAAACTGGATATAAACTAATTGCGTTATGAAAAAAATTAAGCTAAAATTTTCAGAAAAAGAAGAAAACTTGGACAATGAAATGTTTTCAAAAGAATCCTTTTTAAGTGATTTCGAAATGAAAGAGGCTATGGGCGGTGGAGAACAAACTATTACCTATCATTCCATAAATACATATGATCCTTATGCAGGAACATTAACAGTTGATAGGGATGCATATAATGATTCACCTTCAAATCCTCCAATATTCACATAGGATTATTATTCCAAAAATACAATAGTATATTTGATAATAAATAGTTTACGATTAAAATTATTAGCTCCTATGGTATAATTGCTTTTCAGTTATTTCATTGGAGCTATTAGTATTTTTCACAATTAACAAATTGCATATGCATTTTTACACTGTAGTTATGTCATTAAATCTATTAATTAGTGATTATTCCAACGTTCAGGATCTTCTAAAGGGAAAATGGATGTCTCAAAACCCGCACCCTATTAAGGAAATTAATTTTTCTGACGGTTCTTTTGTTCATTTAAAAATAGAATCGGATAATAAAGTGGTTGGATATCATTGGAAGTACAGAGTATCTAAGGTTGATCAAGCAACGAGAAATATTTGGATTAATCTATTTAATAAGGAGCTTTTTGATAATTCAATGAAAAATAATTGCGGTTCAATAAAGGTACATTTTCTGGATAGTGACAGAATCGAAGTTTTATTTACCGATGAAAAGAATTATAAATATGAAGCTACAGTTTTAAGAAAAGAGAATGTCCCAATCTACAGATAATGTATGATATTTTTAGTTGCACAACCATCTGATACATACTTTTTATGGCAATTATCACTCTTGATTAACAATCTCGCCGATTTGAGAATAGAGCAACAAGACATTCATATATTATTTCCACTTAAGAAAACTAAGAATATTGAACTTTCGGAATTTATTAAAGAGTTTCAATATAAAGCACTTTTTTTCTTTTATAAAGACAACAGGATAAATTCCTTATATCCCGGCTCTATTAGGCCGCACTTGATTAAAAAGCATTTTAAGAAAAATCCATATCTATCGTTACTGGACATATTTTACATTGATTCTGACATTTTATTTCATAGTATTCCAATCCTCCCAAAGAATCGTTGTTGCTACATTTCAGACACTCATAAATACCTTAATTATGACTACATTTTAAAAAATGCTGACTTTACACTCCTCTTGGAAATGGCAAATGAAGTCGGGATAGATACTAATATAATTCGACACAATAATTATAACACCGGTGGGGCACAATATCTTCTTAGAGGAGTTGATTATGTGTTTTGGGAAAAAGTCGAAAAAGATTGCATTAATTTATATAGAATAATTGATAGCTACAATAAAATGAAGGACCCTGCCTTTCTTTCATTTTTTGAAAGCAATTATAAAAATGTAGAAAGAACTGACAAAATATCGCCATGGTGTTCTGACATGTGGGCTGTTCTTTGGAATCTTTGGTATTTTGAAATTCCAGTATCAATTAACACAAACATGGATTTCGTTTGGCCTGACTCTTCTATTGAGGAATGGGGCAAAATAAAAATTTTGCATTATACTTTCGTTGGAAAAAATACGTTCAAAAAGCAATTGTATAAATTTTCTCCTCCTTGGTATGACAAAGTTATGGATGTTGAGAAAATAGAGAAATGCGAAGATATTTTGTACCGACAGATTAAAAATGTTCGATTACATCAGGAAGAGAATCGAAGGGATTTGAAAACTTGTTTTGTGTTCTATATATCCAGCGGAGATGGATTGAACGTGATTGAAGATTTATTCTGGAAGCATTTCAAATGTGAAATTCGATTTTTACATTTAGACAATACAAGTGAACTTCCTTTGAATAAAACTGCCCAATTATTAAATGACTTCCCTGATGTAGAATATTTTGTAATTCACCCCAACTTAACCATCATTGACCTAGATCGATATGAAGTACTGATAAGATTTTTAGAGAAAAATAAATTCTATAAAAGATTGGAGATTCTTTTGAAAAAAGTTTATATGATAGATAATTTACATTTAAATATGTTCTCGAAATTACTAGACACCTATTATTTGAAGGTTAATGGAGGACGCTTTCGAATATCCCGACAAAAGAATGATATTCAAATTATAAAAAGGGAATTTTTAAACTTTAATGAGACTACATTGGCTATGAATAAAGAAGAATCGATAGAAACAAAATCAATTTCCATAACCGATGGCTATTTATTAAGAAATATTGATGATAGAATGCAATACTAATACCACTTTGGTAAAATTCTTATACCATTGGAGCCGAAAAGAGAAAGAAGTCGCATTAAAAATTTTAGAGGCACTTATAGAATCTACAGATTCTCCAAATGATATCTCGTGGATATTTGATATTTCGTTCACAATTGATTTTTTAGCACAATTACGTCTAATTAAGCCGTCAACCTTGAATATCCTGGATGATCTGGATGACTATATTTATAAAAAGATCGTGAATACTACTAATGAGGAATTGAACGGAATTCAATATATCATAAAAGTTTTGAATCATGCTCACACAAAGGTATTATTGCACGGAGACTATGATCTAAAATATAAGTATAGAGCGATCAATTATTTCGAAATTTTACGTTCTCTATTATTTAAATTAAATGCAATTGAGCATTATAGATACCGACATAAAAACGAAGAGTCTATATTACTCACAGCTTTTTTGATACTTAAATTAAGTTATATTTCAGTGTCATCTCCGAGTATGGATAACGCAAGCAAAATCTTCATGGACTATGTAAGATATTACATTTCAGAAAATTTAGAAGAAGATGTTATGGGAGATAACTTTGAACGTCATATCCGCTTTTTAATTATTTATTTGTCAATAAGACAATACAATTCACCGATCTGGGAATATAAATTTCAACACTGCCTTACTAAGAACTTAAGCAAATTTTCAACAAGTAAGCCACAAATCAGCTTTTTATTTGCAGTGCTAAATAACAAACGTTATGAATTTAATGAAACTGCTTTGAAATGTACTAATTTTTCAGCTGTATTTGTCAACGTTATATCATCATATATAGGAGCTGTCGACCTTACAGTTGGCCAAATGCCTAAATAATTAAATTAATATTTTTAAAATGAATGTATCAAATAAAATTATCCAAAGCTTTTGGTACGGGGATGAATTGACACAAGTGGAACAACTTTGTATAAAATCTTTTCTAGCTAATGGACATATATTTCACTTATATACATATAATCTTAATTTGCGAGGTGTTCCCAATGGCTGTAATATAAAGCATGCATCAAACATAATCCCTCCTTCAAAAATATTTTTTGACAATCGAGGAATTATCGCCTCATTTTCAGATTATTTTAGAATTATGCTGTTATACATTAAGGGTGGTTGGTGGGTTGACTTAGATATAGTTTGTCTGCATCCTTTTGAATTTAAAACTGATTACTGCTTCTCTTCCGAGTACATTAATAACGCTCTTTTTCCCAATATTGGTTGTATAAAATGTCCTAAACAGTGTGAATTTTTACATGATTATCTCGGAATAATTAATAAGTATTTATCTTCCCATAAACTAATAAACTGGGGAGTATTTGGTCCCAAGTTAATGAATATGCTTTTGTTACAATATGACTCAAAAGAATTTATACAATCCCCTGAAACGTTTATCATGCCGAGTATCCTATATTCTAAAAGTTTTACACTTTTATTTGATAATCTTTTTAAGGAATTTACAAAGGATGAAATTAAGGCAGGTCTAAAGGACAGCTACTCGATTCATCTCTATAACGAATTATGGAGATTACAAGGAATAGAGAAAGCAAAACCGTTCCCTAAAAATTCACTTTTGGAATACTTACATCAATTATACCTTTAAGACGAATTGTTTTTTTTCCCTATAATTGATCCTTATATCCAATATCTTAATCCATAAATTTCACATTCTTTTTTACTGTACAAAAATTCTGCACAACATATCTGTAAGTTTTTGACAAACAGCAAGTTATAAGTGAAGACTTAAAATTTTTGAAGACTTACCCAATGTATAAAATTTTCAAAATTATTTTGTTTTTATTTAGTATCTTTTTTACGAATTTTCATGCTTATGCATAAAGAGAAAATATTTATGGCCGTTTTATGAATTTTATATTTTAAAGATGAAAATCCTAGATGCTATCCTTCAAAACAACAGAAATGACTGTATTACCACAGTAAGTAGATTATTGAAAACTAATAAAGTAAAGTTTACAAATAAGGAACTGGAAAATTTAATGCTCGGGCACAGTGATTATCCTTCTTTACTTGCCGTGAAAGATGTCCTTGAGAACTATGGAATTAAAAGCGTTGCTATTAATAAAGGAAATTACGATTATTCAGATTTTGAACTTCCTTTTATAATTTTAATTCAACAAGAAAATTGGAGTACCCCTGCTTTTTCATTGGTTGTGAATATTGAAGATAGCAATATATTATTTAGTGATCCTCCTTCAGGAAAATACAAAAGTATTTCTATTTTAGACTTTGAGAAGTTGGATAAGGGAGTAATACTTTTGATAGATTCAAAAGAAACAAAACATGAAAAGGATTATGAAGTTAATAAAAAAGAAGAGTTAAAGAGGAAGATGTTTTTACTATTTCCCTATTTTACTTTTTTTGTCATTCTCGCAATATCCCTTTTTTACCAAATATTTTTCACGCATTCAAATTGGATCTCTGTATTGTTCACAACAACCTCTGCGGTTGGTTTAATAGTTTCTTCGGTTTTGATATGGCATGAAATTGATTCTTATAATCCATTCTTGAAAGAAGTATGTGGTGGAAGCAAAGGTAAGAAGATAAATTGCGAAGCTGTGTTATCCTCGAATGGCGCCAAATTACTAAATATAAGTTGGTCCTTGTGGGGAGCAAGTTATTTCTATACCTTTTTTCTTTCACAGTTTTTATTTGTTAAAAATGACGATATGACCCAAATCTGGTTAGTCAACAGTTTTCTTGTTTCTCCATATATTATATATTCGCTGTATTATCAAGGTATAAAAATAAGACAATGGTGCCCAATGTGCCTTGGGACTCTTATGATTTTATCAATAAATTTGATTGCTTCAATTACTTATTTAATTTTAGGTAACACTATTGCTGTTATGTCTTGGTATAATATTATCATTATTGTTTTATTGGGAATAGTAATACTGGGTTCTTTTGGTTTATTGATTCCACTCCTGAAAAGCGCAAGCGATAGTAAAAATTATGAAAGAAAATGGAAGAAGCTAAAATATCATCCAGATACATTTAATTCTTTGCTAAAAAAAAGTGAAAAATTAATTTTTCCTCCACAAGATTTAGGAATTGTAATTGGGAATCTCAAAAGTGAAAATGAGATTGTGAAAGTATGTAATCCATATTGTGACCCTTGTTCTAAGGCGCATCCAGAACTGGAGGCGTTAATTAAAAATAACCCTGACGTAAGGCTAAGAATTATTTTCACGGCAACGGGAAAAGATAACGACTTTAAAACACCGCCGGTTCGTCATTTAATGGCATTACATGATCTAAATGACCCAACAGTTATTAATCAAGCCCTTAATGACTGGTATACAGCCAAAGAAAAAAATTATGATCGGTTTGCTCTAAAATACCCTCTTGGGGATGAACTTAATAAACAGACGGAAAAGATTATAGCAATGGATAAATGGTGTGACTTGATGCGTATTCGTGCTACTCCTACATTCTATATTAATGGATTCGAATTGCCTGACAGCTACAATGTATCAGAATTAAAATATGTACTATAGCTAGCTTTGTGTTTAGTTAATTTTAAAGTTAATTCTCCACCTGATCCTGATATTTTCGTTTTAGTTTTTCATATATCGAATTGATATGAAAATTACCATTTTTATCGAATTTTTTACTGTTCCATAAATGCCCCCAAAGGTGGATAGCATAAACGTTTTCATCAGGTGTATAATTGCAATCGTCGAATATACTATCCAATTCATACCAATTTATTGGGCAGAAAGTTCCAACTGATTTAATATATTCTTTACTATCATATGTTTTAAGGATTTGGGTAATTAATTCAGGGCCAAATCTACCCCATTTAATATTATTTTTTACTTTCAACTCTGTATAAACGATTTCTAAAATCTCTTTTAGATATTCGGCTTTAGCAGGTGATTTGATAACACAATTGTTTACACCTATTTTATGATCCACCATTGATCCATTTTCAGTAGCAAAGCAATATTCATCGTCGAAATCATAATATTTTAAACAAATAATGTCCATATCTACCCACCAGCCGCCTTTAACAAATAATAATTTATAACGAAATAGGTCAGAAAAACTAGCGACAGAATTACTGCTGTCCATAAATATATGAGATTCTGATATTATTTCATTAGCATCTTTACTTACTGTTCCTATTGGAAGATCCTTCACATTCGAATACGTATAAAGATGAAATTCGTGACCATTTTTTAAATGTGACAAAATACATAATCTTTCCAAGTTTGATAATTTATCTCCTATCCAAAGGCTCTGAATTATTCTATTGCTAGGCATATATTCTTAATTATTTCAAATTGTATATAATTACTGAAACTTTTATTCCCCAATTAACTAATGAATATTTATCTGAATAAATATTTGATTTTACTATTTAATATCTCTATATTGCTTCTCGAATCCTCCAAGAATCAGTGATTTATACAGAAAAAGTAATTTACTTTATTTAAATATAACCAATATAAAATTATTAATTAACAGAAAAATTATGAAAAAACTGAAAATCGGCGTCAATAACGCCCCCGATGCATTATCCCGTGGAGAGTTAAAGAATATAGTTGGTGGTTACTTTGGGAGCGGCTCAGATGACGGAAGCGGAAGTGATTCTAAATGTTATAATGGTGATGCTTGCTCTATTGTTTATACAGATTCGCAAGGGAACTCTACATCCTTTCCTGGAGAATGCCGTGAAAATACCTCTGGCTGTTTCTGTGACTTAGGTTCGGGATCTGAAGTAGATATTAGTTCCAATAATGGTGTAAGTAGATGTACGAGAACGAAATAGTTCTCTATTGAATTATTTTGATCTTTCACCTAAATGATTTTAAGTTTATTAATATAAACCTAGTTCTTTAGAGTTGCAAATCAGTGGTTGTTAAAAATTTATTGATATGAGATTTGGGTATCTTATTTTTTTGTGTTTACTTATCTCCTATTCAAAAGCCCAATATAGGTCAGTGATAGAAGGTGAAGTAATAGGTATTCCTTCATCTAAATTGTATTTAGTGGATGCATATCAATGGAGCAATAAATTAGATTCTGCGGAATATAAAGAAGGAAAATTCAAATTTGTAATCAAAAATAATCAAGAACCTATTTTGGCTAGTGTTGCGTATTTTAACAAAGAAAATAAGATGCTCAGGCTAGCCTTTATTAATAATGAATTGAGTAAGAACAATAGCGTTGCGTTTATGACCGATGATGGACTAATCAAAATAAAAGGAGATTGGACCGGTGTTACTTCTATCTTCAACTTAAAACCTTTAAACATAGAAGCTGGCAGACAAAATAGATTCTATCAGCAGAATTATCCAAAAAATATTGGCATTATAAATGATGAAAGCCCCCAAAAACATACCGAGAGTTTTAATGAAACAAGCAGACTTGTAAAAGAGAATCCTTATTCATTCTATCTTTTTGGAGAATTATTTAATAATAAAAGTTCATTTACCAATAAAGAGTTAAACAAATTGCTGTCTATGTTTGATGATAGGGTAAAAAAATCAACAAAAGCTGCAGAATTAAATAAATATCTAATGACCAGGAAAGAGGTTAATCAATTAACTTCTTTGTTGACTCTCAGAAATTCTAATAATATTTTAAAAGAAGGTATAAATAAAAATAAAAAGTTGAATATGCTTATTTTCTGGGCTAGTTGGTGTATTCCATGTCGCTCAGAAATTCCTTTATTGAAAAATATTAAAAATTCAACAACTTCTCAGGACTTCTATATGGCAAGTATATCTATTGATAAGACACGCTCCAATTGGCTCAAAGCACTGAAGGAAGAAAACATGGAATGGGATCAGTTTATCATTGAAAAAAATGATTTTAATAGAATAAAGATGGAATATGATTGCTCCGCGATTCCGCTAATAATTTTCACGGATAAAAACGGGAAAATCTTGAAGCGCACGGAAGGTTTTTCCGAAAAACTACTTGAAGAGTACCGGAAATTCATTAATAATGTACTAGAATAATCAGATTATTTTAAATGGTGAAGTTTGAGACCCTATAAAGCCGGATGACAAGAATTAAGACATATATAATTAATTTAGAAGAAAGGTTTGAAAGACGTCAACATATAATAGGAGAATTTAAGAACCGTGATGAGTTTGATATAAAGTTAATTCCGGCTATCAAAGATAGTATTGGTTCGTGGGGATTATGGTTAACGGTGCACAAAATAGTTGAAAATGCTAATCAAGAGAATCATCCTTATATTATAATATGTGAAGATGATCATTCATTCACTGATGCTTATAATAAAATCTCCTTTCTAAACATGATCGATTCAATCCATAAATATCAACCAGCTTTACTGATCGGTGGGGCGAGCTGGTTTGATGTGGCTCTTCCTGTTAAGGAAAATTTATTTTGGTTAAATCAGTTCAATGGTTTTCAGTTTACTATTATATTCAAAAAATTTTATGATACAATTTTAAATTTAAAATTTGAAAAAGGAAGAGCCATCGACTACGAATTTTCAAGCATTTCAGATCGTAATTTCGTACTATTCCCTTTTATTTCAATTCAAAAAGAATTTGGATATTCAGATGTAACAAAACGCAATGGTAATGAGGGGTATATTTCTAGGATTTTTGGTCGAAGCAGTGTAAAGTTAAACCAACTTTCCACCATTGCCAGATATTATAAAATATAACATGTATGACTGAGCCACTTTTATTGGGGGAATTTACTGTTCCTTCATTATGTTTAAATTTCACCGATTGCCAGATCGAGGATCAAGTAGATAATATGGCGCGTGGAAAACAGGAAGGAGTTAACAGTTCGAACAATTTGTTAGAATTAACAAAAAAATTTATTTTAGAGAATATTGATGATGACTTTGTCGTACTACTTTCTAACAATGAGTTTTTTATTGAAAGTGAACGCCACCTCGATCTTCTAAACTGTATAAATAATTCTTTACAATTGAATATTAAGATGCTATTAGCTAATGCACTGTATATTGGGCAGAGTTTACCGATCTCTCCCAAATTGAATTGGATTGATAAGTTTGGATATTCAGATTGTATTATTATATTTTCATCTATTTATAATGATATTCTAAATCAATCTTATATTGAGAATAGTGACTTTTGGAACTGTTTAAATGAGCTTACATGCCAAAAATTTATTATTCATCCTTTTATTGGATTAAATGGGAATAGATACTTTGAAAATTTTAAAAATTCTTCAAAAAAATTAAATGCTTTAAGGGAATTACAGGACATTTTTAGCAGATTATAATTTTAAAGTTCTCTAGAAATCTAAGAGTTATCAAGGTATCGAACCTAGAACTTCAAATCCATAGTTTAGATAATTAAAGTGGCCCGCAATCTCTGATGAATTTTAGACCACTTTCACAGATATGATTTACCATTAAGGACAGATATTTACAGCGAGAGCGAAATACAATATAAAAATCTTTGAAATACTGTCAGTTTTTTTACCATTAGATAAAACACATTTGCAATAGTCAATTTTGAAATGTGTCTACATGGATTTTTACAGCTGGATATAATGGTGATATTGACCCCTCTGCTGGACATACTGACCCCTCTGTTTAGGATTTCTTCAGTCCAACTGATGACCTGACAATATTACTTCTTTTTTCTTAGACTTTCGCCTTTTAACTCAATTCTATATGAGCCATGAATTAGCCTATCGAGTATTGCATCCGCAATTGTATCTTCTCCAATTACATCATACCAACTTGCAACCGGTAGCTGGCTTGCAATCACTGTAGATGCCTTAGCATGTCTATCTTCAATTATTTCCATCATGTCCAATCTTTGATGCTGGTCTAGGTTTACCAGGCCGAAATCGTCAATAATAAGAAGGTCTGTTTTTGATATTTTATCCATTAACTTATGTAGCGTACCTTCCAAACGAGCCATTTTCGTCTTTAGAAGTAGCTTTTGCAGATTAAAGTACAGTACCTTATAACCTTGTGCACAAGCTTGATGACCTAAGGCAGAGGCTAGAAAACTCTTCCCGCAGCCTGTAGCGCCACTGATCAGTATCGGATCTCCTTTTTTGATGTACTCGCCCGTAGCTAGGGCAGTGATCATTCCCTTATCCAACCCTCTGGTAGCTACCATGTTTATCTCTTCTATTGAAGCCTGATAGCGGAACCCCGCATTCTGCTTAAGGCGGTCAAACCGCTTTTCGTCCCTTTCATCTGCTTCTGCCTGCAACAATAGGGTTAACCCTTCAGAAAGAGTGAGTTCAGTGCTCCGGCGTGTTTCGTTCAGAGCTTTCCAGTTACGTTCCATACCGTGTAGGCGTAACGCTCTCATTTGTGTTTCAATGTTCATTTTAGTGTATTTATATCATGTATTATGTTCATTATGTTCATTCTGCTATTTCTTGGTCATTGCGCACCCAATCCGTCCTTTGGTTGATCAAAGTGTGTCGGCTGGCTACTTGCATAATATGCTCTACCTCGTATATTGGCATGTTCTGGCAATGCGTCTTTTACCAACGGTTCTTCTTCGCTGTTAGCGATGCCGTTTTCAAGTACGTTCTTAAAGAAATAGTAAGTGTAAAGCTTGTTTTTTAGAACATACTTACATGCTTTATCAAACTCTTCTACTGGAAAGTCCCGCTTTAACTTGAATAGACCGTCGCAGGTACGGTATAACTGTTCAGGGTAGCGGGCTCGCTTAAAAAGAACTTGCATAAGCTCATGGAACTCTGGTGAGTGCTCTCTAGCTCGGGCTAAATAGGTCTCATGACTTCGTTTCTTGTAGGCCTGATGTTCGGACTTTAAGTGTTCTGCAACAGTGGTATAGGCATTTTCCCTATAACTCCGTATATGCACAGCGATCTGTTTTCCTTGACAATAGATCGATACCATAGTACGCGTATAGATAAGCTTCACTTTCATTCCGATGTAGGTAAATGGGACACTGTAATAGTGTTTGTTGCGCTGCAGGTAGATATGGCCATTGTTTCCTACTTTGAGTTCTGCGTAGTACTTTAACTCGAATCGCTCACTTGGAAGCTCATCCAGTGTAGACTTTTCTGCACTTAAGAAACGCTCTTCTCGGCAATATGGTTTTTGTTGCATGCGCGTCTGGTTATGCTTTACCATACAGGTGTTTATAGCTTGATTAAGTGCATGTATATCGAAGAACTGCTGGTTTCGAAGGGGTGCAAATACGCGGCTATAAATCATTTTTACCTGGTTTTCTACCAGCGACTTATCCTTAGGACGAGCTGAACGGGCCGGGACTACAACTGTGCCGTAATGGTTGGCAAAGTCTTCCATGGATTGGTTCAGGACTGGTTCATATTTATCTGCTTTGATCACTGCCGCTTTTAGGTTATCGGGAACAATGGCTTTTGGTACACCTCCCATAGCCTCCAGGCAACAGCTCAGCGCGTAAAGAAAGTCGGGAGTTTGTTGAGAGCGTACGGCGATGGCAAACGCGTAATCTGAGAAAGGAAGACAGGCAACAAATACTTCACAGGCAATCAGTTCACCTGTGGACCGATCGATATAATGGAGTTTCTTTCCAGAAAAGTCAATATACAGTTTGTCGCCAGCGATGTGTTCCATCACCATGCTGCCTTTTCTGGAGACAAGCTGTTGCCTTAAGTGATATGTGAACTGTGGATAGCTATAACCAGTGGGGTCGCTCTCAATATACTCTTGCCAGAGCAACTGTTTGGTGACCCCGGTACGCTTAAGTTCTTTTTCGTAATAATCAAGACGGCTCTTCAGGTATTCAAACTTATCTGCCTTATATGCAGGATTACCTGAATGAAAAGATTTTTCTAATAAAGGGTCCTCTTGCTTAAGCAGTTCTTCGGTATTGAACCCGCCATCGGCCATCTTTTTCAGGTAAGACCGAACTGTATTCTTACTCATTCCAAGAATGCGGGCAATCGTTTTTATTCCACTGCCGCTCTGATACAATCTAATTAATTGCTTTATCTGACTCATTTGTTTTGGTTTTCCAGCCATCAGTGATCCAAAATTGTTTGATCACTAAGTAACAAAAACTACTCGCAAAGGGGTCAGCATGCTCCAGCACAATGAACTAATAATGAATTTAGGGGGTCAACATGAGCCAGTATGGCAGTTGAATATGGGCATTAAACGCAATATGCATCCCTAAAATTAATTCGATTTTGAGGGGTCAATATGCTCCAGTATATCCATACAGCCAAGAATGTTCCCAAAAATGGACCATAATCCCTGATTTTAAAAATTCCTTTGCACCACGGATCTCATCGTAGCTATATTCGAAAATTTCTTTAACAGGGATTTTCTGTTGAGATGTGTATTTGTGCTTCGAAAGTGAATACTTCATACGAAATGGGCCAGAGTATTGAGGAGTATACATTAAATCCCTTTCTCCCCTGTTATAAGTTTCAACAATATCATCCACAATTCTTAGCAAAAAAATCTCTCCCTTTTTAGCTGCAAAATGCTCTGATGCAAGAGTATCGTTTAATGGATCTATTACAAGATAGCCATTTTTATAAACGTCTCCTAATTCACAGAATAATTTTAAACTTATTAGATGTATATCCCAATCTATATAATATCCACCATAATGGAAAGTAATAAGGTATCTAGCTATATCGGCAGCTTCAGCATGATTTCTAGCAGTTTTGAAAGCATCTAAAGCATATCCATAATTATCCTTAATAAATCTCTCTATCTTTTCATCATTCCAAATCTTGAATGTAAAACCATAAGCTGACAACGGTTTCCATGATTCTAGACATGTTTTAACCAAATCAGAAGGTTTTCTCCCAGTAATATGATGAATAATTTTAGGAACCATAGTTGTTTAAATTTTAAAATTCTTTATAACTAGCAGTGGAAATTATACTTTATTAGTATTAATCCGCATATTAATTACTACAGAATGGCTGAAATTAAATATAGCAAATCAAGTCTTAGAAGGCAGATAAAAACTTTTCTACTATCTACTCATCTCCATTAAAAAATAATAGGACTGATCAATTAGATAATATAAATACTATCAATTTGATTCTGATAAATATGTTTCTTGGAGAAGTTTCCTAGTCGCATTTATTCTATTTACCAAATCGTTATCTGGATTCCTAACCGTAGAAAAAATTTTGTGATAAGACTCAATTGCCTGAATCGCCATCTTAATATTATCATATTCGAGTTCAGGTTTGGTTTCAGAGATGTTTTGATACCATTTAATATTATCATCAATAAATTTAAGATTACGATTGACAATTTCATTCGCACGCTTATTTTCACCTGTTTCGTATAATACGTTTATGATCGGGATATAACCCAATATATCACGCATCAGATATACACGTTTTGGCATCTTCTCGAAAGTCTCAACAGCCACTTTACGCGCTTCATCTTTATGACCTTCCATCATTAATTGCGTTGCAGTTCCGCCCATCACCGTATTCGTGATCATCGTGATCATGCGATAGGATTCCGGATCTAAATAAGAAGCATTCGCCATATTACCCCATTGATATTTCGTGGTAATATCTTTGAAAGCAGATTGCGTATCGACCAAAGTACCTTCAGATCCCTCGGGAGTAGCAATAGGCATTAAACGTAAGGCAAAACCTTCTTGGACCAAATATTTGTCCAATCCAAGATAGTTGTCATTTGGAACGGTTGCAGCGAAATAAATCGGACGTTTCCAGTTATTGTTCAACAGCACGTTTAGGATTGACAACTCTGCTCTGGATACATAGTTTCTATTATAGGTCCAGCTCATCGTATCCACAATAGACTCCTGCCACGCTTTTGGAACAACATTATTTTGCAACACCGCTTCCCTGTTCACTGGAAGGCTAAAATTTTTGGTCGGTAAAAAGTTTTCAAATTTACCACCTCGCAATTCCAATTTATTTTTTTGGTCATCAGACAATAAAATCTGCATCACCAAATCAAGATCTACGTGACCCGGAACTTTCATATCTTGATAATAAAGCACCTCACGAACACCTTTTTTGAACTTTTCGTCATCAATATTGATTGGCAATCCATCCGCTTGATTCACCTTTTGTTTCATTTGACGCATATACCAGTCGGAACTCAAAAGGCTTAGGTTCACCACCCGTACATCAGGACGATAATTTTCAACCTCTTGTACATACCACAATGGGTAGGTATCGTTATCACCATAGGTAAACAAGATCGCATTTGGCGCACAGGAAGCCAGGTAGTTTTTCGCTAAATCACGTGCTGTTGTTTTCTGTGAACGGTCATGATCATCCCAGTTTTGGAATCCCAGTAATACTGGTGCACCTAATAAACAAGCAGCAGTTGCAATACCTACAGCCATCTTACCATCAACTTTTTTGCTTAAATAATCTGCAATGGCAAATACCCCCAAACCGATCCAAATGGCGAAAGCGTAGAACGAACCTGCATAGGCATAATCACGTTCACGTGGTTGGAGTGGACTTTGATTTAAGTACAAAACAATAGCTAAACCTGTGAAGAAGAACAATAGCCCTACAATTCCGGCGTCACGTTGTCTTTTACCAAAGTGCCAGAATGCACCGATCAACCCAATGATCAAAGGCAAGAAATAGTATTTATTATTTGAAGGATCCGTTTTCAATGAATCCGGAATCGCATTTTGTCCACCTACATGCATCTGGTCAACAGGTTTAACACCGGAGATCCAGTTCCCTTCAGTAAATGATCCTTGTCCCTGTTGATCGTTCTGACGGCCAGCAAAGTTCCAAAGGAAATAACGGCCGTACATGTGTCCGATCTGATAGCTGAAGAAGAACTTTAAGTTATCCCCAAATGTAGGAGATTGCCCTTCCGGAATCTTGAGGTAATCACGATAATAATCGATATGCCCCTGATCTCTTGAACTATAGACACGCGGGAAGAACATTGTCTTATTGTATTTATAATCCATGCCATTCTCTACTTTCGTGTATTTATCCTTGTCTTTTCTATAGGTATAGGTCGGTACAGCGTCCTCCACCTGCGCATCAAAGGTTGGTCCGTTTAAAAGCGGCTCACTCGCATATTGCTCCCGGCCCAAATAACTGACAAAAGAAAAAGCATTATCCGGATCACTGTTATTTAAGGTAGGGTTCGCTTTGGCCCGTACCATTATCATCGCAAAAGAACTATAACCAAAGATGATAAATGCGGTACTGATCAGAATCAGGTTCAACATCGGCTTTGCTTTTTTGATCGAGTACCATACAGCATAAACAAAAAGAGCAATGACCAATATAAAAAAAAGATTAAATCCGGTACCGAAGCCCATACCCAAACTATTCACAAAGAATAGATCAAAATATGCAGCAGCTTTGACCGTATATTGAATGATACCCCATAAAATCAGGGCAAGCACAATAACGCCGATCAGGAACGCTTTGGTCGCACCCGAAGAGGTCACTGTTTTTGATCGTTTAAAATAAATTACCAAGGCAATAGCAGGAATCACAAGTAAGTTCAATAAATGGACTCCAATTGATAGTCCCATCACATAGGCGATAAAGATCAGCCAACGGTCAGCACCAGCCTCATCAGCGTGGTTTTCCCATTTTAGAATTCCCCAAAATACGACGGCTGTACATAAAGAAGACATGGCATATACTTCGGACTCTACTGCAGAAAACCAAAATGTATCGGTAAACGCATACGCTAAGGCGCCTACAGCGCCCGAACCGAATATTTTAATTAAATCGGGTGATGTATATGATCCATCAACACCTTTTACAACGATTTTCTTTGCTAAAGCTGTAATTGTCCAGAACAAAAATAGAATAGTCAGACCACTACATACAGCAGATCCCACATTCATCCAAAAAGCAATTCGTGTCACATCACCTCCTGCAAGATTGGAGAAAATGTTTTGAATCATTAAGAATAATGGTGCTCCTGGCTGGTGCACAATTTGGAGTTTAAAGGCTGAGGCGATAAACTCACCACAGTCCCACCAACTCGTCGATCGTTCGGCAGTCATGACATACGCTACAGTTGCTATTAGCGCACATATCCATCCTAAAAGATTGTTGATTTTAGTATAGTTCATAAAAATTACACTTAATTTTCAAAAGTTTATTTGCAGTTGATTATCAGTCCTATAAATTGATTTAAAGCCTAAGCAATTGTTCCTGTATATTTTCATTATTTAAACCTAGCTTCTCAAAGACTAATTTTGTTTCGCGTTCATTTTGTAACAATTTTAAAAACTCAGATTTCCCATATTTCTTGATACCATATTCACACACAACACTTGCAATAACATAACTGGCAGGAAAATCATGTTTCCAATAAGACTTGTCAAATATACTAGATTGACAAACTTTCCAAATATCTATGTTACTAGCTTCTTTTTTGAATATAGCTTTAAGTTGCTCATAAGATAGCGTTCCACTTCCACCTAAATAAGTAGCAAGCCCTTCGTCGAAGAACTGATTTATACCCGGCACGGCTTTCCTGATATACAGGTGGCTGATTTCATGTGGATAATATTCCGAATTATTCGCAGACAGTATATTATCTTTATAAACAACGCCACCAGTACTATCAGCGAACATCATAGGATGATATTGAAAACCTTGCATATTAAAAAATTCTTCTACTGTCGATGCAGAATAGTAAGTTAATGGGATCCTGGGTAAATCAAAATATTTAGAAATTATTTTATTAAACTTTATTTGATCTTTAATGTCCTTATTAATATTCTTCAATCTATTTCTACTAATGTAATAGGTCATTTCTTCTTTTTCCATTCTTTGCCATGTCTGCTCAGTAAAATTCAGATAAGAAGAAATTTTTACCGTATCATTATCATACTTTGCTATTACGTTTACTATAGCTTTCAAAAGGGGCTTGCTAGAAGAGATAAAACTGATCTTCACAATAAATTGCTTCTGAGGAATCCATGGTATTATCTCCATAATGCAAGGGTCGAAAACATGTTTTCCAGAATTATTATTCTCCATGTCTTGCAGGAAGAAAAATGGGCTACCAAATCGGTCAAAATCAGATCTTTCGCAAAATTTATATCTATTAATATTAGTGTAGTCATCCCTAAACCTTAAAAAACTATCGACAGTATTGACAATCTTCTGATTGATAGGCATTTCTAAATCAACTATAGGTGAAACGGCAATGGACGGTGTTCCCTGACTATAAGCGGAAAATAAAATACAGAGTTTTACAAGTAGCAATAAGTATTTCATAATAATTTATTCTGTGAAAGAATTAACGAATGCAATAACATTTTTTTCTAATTCTTGTGATGACAGTTGTGGTCTTCTGTGATGTAAATGATACAAATCCCCCTTTACCCTGTGGACTTTTTTTGCGTCGATAAGAACGCGAAATACCCTATCAAGGTCGTCTATCCCCCACCCAACAATCGATTCGTTTTCTCCCCCAAGTTCAGTATATGAATGTTTATTCACAAAAACTCCACCTCCGACTGAATTAGTTATGACTACTTGATTTTTAGTATCTATAAGAAGATTTAATTCCAAATCCCTATCAAAAGATTTTATGGCATCATCATCAACAATATTTATAAAGTAATTGTCAAAAGGTAGTGCTAATGTGTAATCTGATTCAATAGCCTCTATAGATTCAATGATAGACGAAGTTTTAACAAAGCAATCGCAATCCATATATCCTATTATATTCTTCTCGGTTTCTCTCATAAATCTATTAAAATATTTAGTTCTATAAAGAGTTTCTGTCTCATCTTTAATAAATGTATAGCTCAAACTTTTATATTCTTTCGGAAAGTATTTACGGCTATTATCAACTTCCCATATGACAATTGAAAAATTAAAATGCTTTTCCATATATTTCAAAAATATATCGACATTTCTTCTTCGATCATCAGAATCAATTTTAATTAAAAGAAAAATAACAACATTTGAGTTCTTGTATCTCCTAGCTTTTATAGTTTCTAGAATTGCTTGGACATAAACATATGAGCATTTCTCTTTATTTACATAATCCAGTCGGGATTTAAATGGAGAAAATTCTTTATAATGACCTTTATAGAATAATTCATGAGCATTGGTTACAAAAACTCCTGCATTATGCAAAATATTTACTGAATTCCAATGATCAATATTTTGATATGGCCAACAAAAATCCAGTTCTTTAGAAATTACAATTTTGAATTTAAAAAAATGAGCATTTAACACTAAAGACCACATATCACTGCACCAAACCTGTAGGGCCTTAAAATCTCGTGTTAATTCGCGGTCGATATGTTCAGTTGCTGAAATATATTCTTCTTTATACTTTTCGAGATTTTTAGAAAGGAAATCATAAATTTCCTCACAGTCATGCTCATGTTTACTCCAAAAAGCACTCGAAACTTTTCGTAGAATATGTTGAGCTCCTCCAAAACTAAAGTAATTACTAAAAACAACTTCGGGATTGACATTTGTGATATGACACAGATCATGTATAATATTGGGGTTTAAAGAATTTAGGACCTCCAAACCAATGTATTCATTGGAATTTGACAGATACCATGTTCTTTCACTTTGTCCTTTCTTCATAAGTTCATAATCAGGAATCTGGCGGAATATTATATCAGCATCGTGATAGAAAATATCCTCATTCTCCAGCTCAGGAAAATAGTCAAAGTGCTTTTTAATTATATGTGGTCTTATGGATGAGAGATAATTTCTTCTAGTCCGTGTATCTTCATAAAAGAAAAACTTTGCCCGATCACTATATTGGTCAACGAATTGTAAAACTCTAGGATCTATATCATCAATATAACTAAATAACACATGGATATTAGAACATGCTACCCCTAAACGAGAAAAGTTATTAAGCAGAATCTCGAGTTGCCATTTGAAATAAAACTCTGCTGGTTGGGCTGAAAGATAAATCATAGTTATAATTTGAGTAATATAATAACATAATAAATAAACGGTTATTTACTTTTTTGCCTAAAGTATTTTTTAAGATGATGCCCAGTTTGGAATCTAAAAGACCAAAATTGGAGCTATTTTCCAATAGATTTAAAAGACAAACGTCCTCAAATTTTTCGACTATATAAGCATGCTGGATCCGAAAAGATAAATTACGACGAATATTCTTTGTCTCAAAGATTGATTCTGTCACATCGAAATAGACAGATTTGAAATTACAATAGCTGGGATTGTATTCCTTTTCAGTTATCATTTTAAAAATGTTTGATAATCTCTCCTCAATAGAATAACAAATTTTTGAATATATATTTTCTTCACGATAGACCTTGATAAGGAGTTCGCAATAGAACAAGAATTTTAGATGCTTGGGTAAGGAAATTGAATCATTTTTTTTATTCAAAAATTTATCGACATACATTATTAATTCACAAAGTAAAAATGTTGCTCCCTGAAATATAAAATAATCATCTTTCAACTTGTCATATCTATATCCAAGATAATTAAGAACCAGAAATGAGCTCAGATCATCTGAGTTTATCTTTGTTGTCCTAATTTTCTTCTTAACGTATTCATCAGACAATAGGAAGAAATCCTCAGGTAGATCAATTAAATCATATTTTTCTAGATACAGAACCGAGTTAAAAAATAATAAGAAATTTGACTCATCAAATTGAGGAAGCTTTTCAATACAATCCTCCAAGATGGCGACACCAGTATCATATAGATTTTCATCAGAAGAAGCATCCGCTAATAAAATGTATGCGAAGAATACCCCAACATTGCCATTTGCAAAAGAATAATTATTAAAGCCGCTAAGATCTTCTAAATTGGCCAGTCCCTCCATCCGAATATTTTAATAATTTGTTTGTATTGGTTCATAAAATGGATATTTGAAATTAAACAGCATCTCAAAATTATTTTTGAAATGCTGTTCTCAAATCTCAATTAGCTTCCGGAAATTCTTCCACAAGTACCTGTTAATCTATCACACCCTACGCTGTAATTGGTTTCTGGTGGTAATGTTCCTCCTGGAAAAGTAGCGTCTGCACCTCCAATTACATTTTTCATAGATTTTTGGGATAAGCTTACGAGCTTGTCAACATCGAATGTTGGGTTAATTTTAATTTTCTTTTTCATGATTTAATAAATTAATTACTAAAACCCAATTTATAATTTTCATATCAAATAAAGAAATTTTTTATAAAATTTTATTTTTGGATTAACATCAGTAATAAGATTTAATGCTATTCCAGACAAACCAGTAACAAATGACATACGATCTAAATATTCATCAGGTTGAACCCTCGCCCAAGGTGCTATACCAAGGTATTTTTCACTAAATGAAGCACTTTGCAATATATTATCCGTTAAATCGGTGGATTTTAACAGATATCTTTTATCTTTCGTAATTTCATAGAATAATCGAAATATTAGTGATACGCCGGCCTTACCGTAGCCTAAACTAAAATCTCTGGTTACATTATTAAGATTTTCATTTAAAAGGCATTTTTCCATAATGTTAATTACTAAAGCACTGGGTTTTCCATTTTCAATTTTGTTCAAATATGTTTCTATAAAATAAAGGCTATATCCAATGCTTAGGTCGCCATAGGCCCACTCTACCCTAGTAATGTCATTTGCTTCATTAAGATATATGGGAAAAAAACTATGGCTAGTATCTTTCTTAATATTCATAATGATGAAATTATAACTCTTATGTATTATTTCATGGCAAAGTTCCGGTAAGACACCTCTTATAGTACATTGTAAAACAAATATTTGTATTGCAACAATACCATGTGTTAACCCTAAATAGATTCTTGGCTCTCCTGGGGTAATACTTTCATTTATCCAATACATAGTATTTTGTTCAACAATAGAAATATCGTACAATTGCCTCACAATGCATTCGAGTTCAATTTTCGAATCTGCATCATTTTTACCCAAGAAATAATATCCACCACATAAAATACCGTCAATAGGCTCTATATTCTTCTGTTTATATGCCTGCATACTTTCATATCGTACGAAATTATCGATTGAAATCATTTCTTTTGGTAAATATTTCCGATAGTCGTTATCCTTAGCTAGTATATTAATAAAATTACCGAAATCTGAAATTTGTTCGAATAAATAACCTTCAATATCATGATTTCGTATATTATTGCTTATAAGATCAAGGGTATTTAATATTTTATCCTGAGACAGTGTATTACCAAATAACTTATCTTTCGTATATAAGAAAAGTAAATGACCCAATGCACCGTACTTAATATCAAATCTTTTTATATTTGAATAATCTGTTTGGTTAATATAACTTGCAACTTCATCAATAAATTTAATTCGCATGCTCATAAACTCTGTTTTTATTAGGATTTGTACAGGACAAGTTAATAGATTTAATGATAATATTCTAACAAATATAGAAGATATTATTAATGAAAATATTGAATCTTTTATGTTAGTGGATATTGACTTGTATTATGAACTTGAGAAGAGAAAAACAGGATCAAGATATAGAAAAAGAAGTAAGGAAAAGAAGATGCTCTTAACCTTATATAAATACTTTTCAAGAATGTTAATAAGGCCAGTTCCATTCGGTTTTTTTTCATATGTCGGAATTATTAAAGCCTCAGACCAATTTCTATTTAAAAAAATACTGGAAGGAGAAAAGAAAATTGAAATCAATAACGATATTTTATGGAAGTATTTCCACTTAAATAAAGATGTTTTTCTATTTGGAAGACTAAAAGCGAATGATACAACTTTTGTCCATGGCGAATTCATTAAATTCTATGTTCATAATGAAGTAACAGGGAAACTGGAGTTAAGAACTATTAATTTTGATGAAGGTATTATGATGTTGCTTTCTTGGCTACAAAAAAAACAGTATAAAAATTATAAAGAAATATATGATTATTTAATTTCTGAATTTGATATTGTGAAGTTGGAAGCTGAATCTCTTTTGAGTACGCTTTTTAGTCAGGGGTTATTGATAAGTGGACATTTTCCATTTATATTGAATGAATCATCTTATCTTGAAAGATTAATTGCTTATTGTGGCTCTAGCGAGCAAACCAAGATATTAAAAGAAAATCTTGTCAGCATACAAAAAAGCCTTAAGTCAATTAAAAGCGGTATGGAGAATAATTTTATAATTGAATGCGAAAATATTATTAGAATACTAAAAAAAGGTGGCATAAATGACACTAAAATCTTCAAAGGTCAGACTAATCTTAATACAAAGCATCTAACTGTACCTAAAAGGCCTTTGGAATGTCTCGAAGAAAATATAGAAGAAATTCTTTCATTTAGTGAAATAGAACAATATAATTTTTCATCGTTTATTAATAAAATGGAGAGCATTATAAAAACTCCTGCCAAATTAGTTGATGTGCTCGAAATTTTTAAGGATGCGCCGGTAGAAGTTGTCCGACAATCAGATGAAAATATAATAAATTTAATCAAAGAAAAAATAGAACAGAATATAGTTCAAGATGAGATCTTGCTCGAAAATATAAAAATTGACAGAGATTTTAATAAAAAAATTTCAAAAAATATAACTATCCAATATAAAGTTTTAGAATCTAATGGGGTTTTATTACATCAAATCAATAATTATCCCATCGAAAAATATTTAAATAGGTATTTTGAATATAATAAAGAGGTTAAAGAATATGTCGAGAACTTTTCAATCGAATCAGATGTACTAACTCTTGAAGTAGACATTTTGCCGCATGTACGTACATTTAATATTGTAAATGAAACAGATAATAAATGTTCTTTTTTTTATAAACAGAATGAGGAAAAAATTAGCATCGATATATCAGATATTTATGTGACTACTTATATGGACAGAGTTTTATTGTTTTCATTGATACATCAGAAACAGATTATACCAAAATTTACGAATATTTTATTTCCACCACTATTTCAAAATGATTTATTATTAAAATTTTTGCACGAAATTCATTTGCAAAATGAGTCTAAACTAAGCATTATTTCCTGGAAAAATATTCTAAATAGTAATTTAATAGAGAGGAATAAATGTTATTTTCCTAGGATCCGATATAAAGACATTATTATTTCCCCAAAGACTTGGAGATTTACCGATATGGAAGTATACAAAAATTTCATAACTAATAATCATCTTCCAGAAATCTTTCTACTGATCGATAAATTTGGTGATCCAATTTTATTGAAAAAGGAGTTATCACTTTCAGAGGAAATCGTACAAAAAGAAATTGAAAAAGGCGAAATTATAATTCAAGAATATATTCCTGGTACAAATGAAATTCAGTACGAGCATGAACTAATTGCCCAAATAAAAAGGAAGGATTCTTCTGATATTAATTTTAATGATTTTATACTTAGTGAAATTAATTCAATTACACAACCGAGTGATTTTTTGTCTAACAATTTGCTGCAATGGCTGTATATTAAAGTTTATTGCGATGAGCATAATTGTGATGAAATTATAATGGATGTAATAGAGATTGCTAACAGAAGTTTAAGTTCTCTAAAAATTAAAAAATACTTTTTCTTGAGGTATAACGATGGAAAGAACCATATCCGTTTTAGATTCCTTATCGAGGATTTAATAAATAGAAACTCTCTATTTGAATTGTTAATTGACTCGTTGAATTCAAAATTCAAAAATCTTACAATTACAAAGGATGTTTACAGAGACGAGCGACGAAGATATTTCTATCATTCGATAGAAACTGTAGAAGATATTTTCTATTTGGACAGTAAATTTTCTAGTGAACTTTTATATCAAAAAACAAGGACAGAATTCTTTTCGATACTTGCCTATTCGGTAGAGTCTTATTTAGATGATCTAGGATTATTGGACATCTCCGTAATTAACGATTTCATCGAGATCTTTAGGTGTTTTTTCCCTAATATATATGCAAAAAATCATATTTTTAAATCGGAAATAAATATTATCGATAACAATCTTGAATTATTAATCAACAAGAGATCAATTGAATTTAAGCGTCATTGGAACACAGTTAATTACACCGAAAGGAAACTATATATAAAATATGTATGGAATTATATTCACATGCATTGCAATAGGCTATCAAATTCACCGTTGAACGACGAGATCAAAGTTTATCTATCACTGAAAGAAAAATTTCAATCGCAGACATAAAACTGTTAAATTGTTTACACCTGAGGGATAATTAAATTATGTAAAGAACGAAAATAAAAGATATATCGGGAGGCCAAACTTTTTACGTCTACATTTTTGCTGTCCCTAAGTCGATTAAATGTTTCGTCATTTTATAAAAATCTGGAAGTTCAGCATGGATTTAAAAAAAATGTATGACACCAGTAATTTAAAATAGATAGTTTTATATAGAAGGACAACTCTTGAGGTGATCCGTATTATTTCAACAAAGGTATTTATGTTCTACATGATCAATTAAAATATAACCAATCAATAATTATAGAAAGAAAGTGCTAAAAAAATTTCCTTATTACAAGCAGATGGATATGATGGATTGCGGTGCAACCTGTCTCCGAATGGTCTTTAAATTCTATGGGCAATTGGTTTCCATCCATAAAATCCGAAAACTCTGTCAAACTACTAAAAACGGAGTTAATATGCTGGGTATCTCCGAAGCCGCGGAAAAGTTAGGTTTCCGGACTTATGGAGTACGATTAAACCTAGAACAACTTGCTGAAGTAGAATTGCCATGTATCCTGCATTGGAACCAAAATCACTTTGTAGTACTCTATAAAATCAAAAAAGGAAAGTATTTTATTGCCGATCCGGCGACTGGTCTGGTCTCATATGGGGAAAAAGAATTTGCTGGAAACTGGTATTCTACTAAGGAACTACATTCAGGCCTATCCCTTCTATTAAGTCCTAGTCCAAATTTTTATCAGTTAGATGATGAAGAAACCGAACTTACATTGGAATGGGGTAAGATGTTCAGGTATTTCTTTAGATATAAAAAGCTTTTCCTACAGTTAGTTCTTGGAATGGTTCTCGGAACAGTTCTACAATTAATCACTCCATTTCTAACTCAATCCATCGTCGACATTGGGATCAATACCAAAAATATCAGTTTTATTAATTTAATTCTAATCGCCCAGCTTATGCTCTTTGTTGGGGCAAGTTCAGTTTCCTTTATTCGGTCCTGGATCATGCTACATATCAGCACTAGAGTGAATATTTCAATTTTGACAGATTTACTGATCAAGATCATGAAACTTCCAATGTCATTTTTTGATCTAAAAACTCATGGGGACTTGATGCAGAGGATGTCAGATCAACAGCGTATTGAAGCTTTTCTCACAGGAGACACTTTGAACACCTTATTTTCATTGATCAATATGCTAATCTTTGGGACTTTGCTAGTAATATATAATAAAATAATCTTTGTAGTTTTTTTCGTAGCAACTATTTTATATACTCTATGGATTTTGTTTTTTATGAAATTTAGAAGAGAACTCGATCATAAACGATTTAAGATAGGTTCCGAAAATCAAACTTATATGGTAGAAATGATTCAGAGCATTAAAGACATCAAGCTTAATAATGCCCAAAAGCAGAAACGTTGGGGATGGGAGGCATTACAAGCCAAATTATTTCAATTTAAAGTAAAAAGTCTAGCGCTTTCACAGTATCAGTCGCTTGGATCGATGGCTATCAATCAAGCCAAAGGAATTTTAATCACTTTTATAAGTGCCAAAGCAGTTATAGATGGTGAAATTACTCTTGGGGGAATGATGGCGATTCAATATATTGTCGGCATGGTAAACGGCCCCGTCGAGTCTTTGTTAAGCTTTATGCAATCTTATCAGGATGCCAAAATTAGTATGGAACGACTGAATGAAATATACGAGACGGAAGAAGAAGAAGATATTCGAAAAGATTACCTTTCAAGATTGCCAACTCAGAGAGATATTGAAATTCGCAACCTGACTTTCCGTTATTATGGCGCAGGTAATGAGCCTATATTTAATAAACTCAACCTGACTTTTCCTTCTGGCAAAACAACTGCGATAGTAGGAACGAGTGGTAGTGGTAAAACAACTATATTAAAGTTGTTGTTGAGATTTTACGATTATGAGGAAGGGGAGATTCTTATCGGTGGTAAACGTCTGGAGCAGTTAGATTTTACGTTATGGCGGGACAGTTGCGGAGCTGTATTGCAAGACAACTATATCTATGCTGATACTATTGAACGTAATATTGCAATCAATGATGAGTTTCCAAATGAAGAGCGTTTACAAAATGCTATCACAATCGCAAATCTGGATGAATTTATTACAGAACAACCTTTTGGAATATCAACCAAGATCGGTACTGGTGGTAAGGGGGTTAGTCAAGGACAACGACAGAGACTTATGATTGCCCGCGCTGTTTATAAGGAACCGGAATTTATATTTCTGGATGAGGCAACCAATTCTCTCGACGCTAATAATGAAAAAGTAATCATTGAAAATTTGGATCGTTTTTTTCAAAATAGGACGGTTGTTGTTGTTGCACACCGCTTGAGTACAGTAAAAAACGCAGACAATATCGTAGTGATTGAAAAGGGAGTAATTGTAGAACAAGGTACTCATTTAGAGTTAACACAATTAAAAGGACGATATTTTGAATTGGTAAAAAATCAATTGGAACTTGGAAATTAAAGAATGAAAAAATCTAATTTGATGCAAGAAGATCTTCATTCGGAAGATTTAAATGAAATTATTACTAAACCGCCCTCTTGGTTATTGCAACGAGGCATCTCTTTGATACTAGGCACAGTTGTATTGATATTAGGATTATCCGTATTTATACGCTTCCCAGAAATAGTGACAAGTTCTGTAAAATTTAATAGTATAAATGCTCCAAAGATTATTACAAGTAGAAATAACGGCATCTTGGTAAAAATCTTGGTTAAGGACGGAGATTGGGTAAAAACAGGGACGGAATTAGCTTATCTCGAAAGTACCGCAGACCATAGTCAAGTGACAATGCTGATCGACCGTTTACAAAATTTGAAAAAAGTTGATAACGAAGATTATAATTTAGAAAGCCTGATTGCTCCTAACAAATTGAATCTTGGAGAATTGCAAGGAAGTTATCAGAATTTTTATCTTGCATATTTAAATTATAGAGCTGCAAGCAATGATGGGATCTACCAAAAACAAAGAGGAGTTTTAGAGCAGGAAAAGATTAATTTAGCAAGACAATATGAAAAAGAATCGCAATCTTTTAAACTGCAACATCAACAACTAAAACTTGCCGAAGAAGAGTTTGAAAAATACCAGTTGTTAGCTCAAAAGAAAATAATAAGCCCTTCTGAACTTCATCAAAAGGAAGCATTACTACTCGCAAAAAGGCAAACTATACCACAAATGGAAAATAACTTGATTGGTTATGAAGGTAATATACTTTCTAAAAACAGAGAATTATCAGACCTAAGTAACCAAATCAATGAAGAGAGCAAAAAATTTGTACAGGCGCTAAATAGCTTCATAAGTGAAGCTGAAACTTGGAAGCGACAATTTATATTAACAAGTCCCGTAAATGGTAAACTCATATATGGTTCTTTTTTACAAGAGAACCAGTCAGTTAAAATTGATCAGCCTCTGTTTTACGTAAACCCAAATAACGATCAATATTATGGCGAACTCATGCTTCCACAGGTAGTATCTGCAAAAGTAAAAAAAGGACAGAAAGTATTAATAAAAGTTCGTAGTTACCCATATCAGGATTACGGCTATTTAAATGGAAAAATAGATTATATCTCGGACATACCAATGCAAGATAGCGTGTTTTTTGCAAAAGTGACACTTTTTAGATCTGCTACTGATTCGTTAATTATTTTAAAGCCTGGAATATATGGTGACGCAGAAATTATTACTGAAGATAAATCGATTTTTAAAAGGATATGGGATAACTTAACAAAAAGCTTGAAGTTTTAACTTACAAAAATTTAAAGGCATAAAGTCCATTATCATTACTTTTTTTAAAAACTATAGCGTGCCTTTGAAATAATTATTCAACTATGAAATATCGTGTCAGTATATCAGTAATAATGCCCTGCTATAATGCATCACAATACGCTTATGAAGCCATAGTTTCTATAATCGAGCAGAGTCATGAAGACTGGGAATTGATTGTTGTGGATGATGGCTCTATAGATAATACTGTGCAAATTATCCAAAGTTTTAATAATGATCGAATTAGGTTGTACAGGTTGAGGAAAAACCATGGAAATTACTATGCCAGAAATTATGGTATTAAACAAGCCAGTGGTAAGTACATTGCTATGATGGATGCAGATGATATTTCTATGCCTCATAGACTACGTAGACAATTCGATTTCTTGGAAAAACATAAGCGCGTTGGAGCAATTAGCTGCAATTATAATTTAATAGATGAAAATGGTCATAAAAAAGGGACAGTTAAAAGAAACTACAAATATAAAGATCTTAAGGTTAGGTTGTTATTAGATAATTATATATTACAGTCTACAATTTTCATAAGAAGCCATTTATTAAAAAAGCACGGGATTAAATATGACGAGCGTTTTTTATACGCATCCGATTATCATTTTGTTTTTCAATGCAGCAAATATTTTAGAATTCTTGGTATTGAAGATATTCTTCTTTCTTACAGAATAAATTTTGATGGAATTACAATATCGAAGTTTGAAATACAGCAAGAACATGCCAGAGTAATTAGGAAGGAAATATTTGCTTATTATTTTGGGAAAGTGCTCACGCTGTCAGAATATGATATTATTCAAGACCTATCAGATAAATACTTTTCTAAAAAGTTATATGATAAGTTAAGGGTTGAAAGACTTCTGAATAAAATGCTTGATTACAACAATCAAAGCCGGATGTTATCTCAACAACACCTTTATAGGATTCTTATTAGCCTTGCAATACAATATTTTAAAGAAGAACTTAAAAAGCAAATTGAAGATAGCAAAATAAGAGGCTATATATCTAAACTAATTTTGTAATAAAACTTAAATACTAACCATTTTTATTTTATTTTCTATATTTTCAAACACAAAAAGCTTTTTTAACTAAGTAAAATCATTTATTTAGAGATGAAACAATATACCAAATTTGGATTTGAATATATACATAAAAATATGTATATTTATACATAGCATTTGCAGTTAAAATGTATTTGAAAAAAGGTGCGTTATTCGGGGAGTCGAATTACAAAAGAGCCTCAAAATATTGTTAAACACTGATTTTCGGACAAGGTTCGAATCCCAGCGGGATCACTGAGAAGAGCTAATCGCAAGATTGGCTTTTTTTTGTGTTAATAACAAAAATCAATCAGATCATTCTGCATTAAACGGATCAAGTAGACTTCTTGGGGGAATATCAAAAATTTCCTAGTTTAGCATTTTTAATACAGATATCCCTTGCA
>NZ_DDKA01000002.1:35241-84781 GCF_002339225.1 Sphingobacterium sp. UBA2610 | reverse complement strand
TAAACGTTTAGGACGCAAGTGTGTGTCATAAACAATTTTTAATTTCAACAATGGAAAAACGCCGTTTTTAGCGATTCAATTTCGCAGAAGGAAACGCGCTTTTAACCTTTGCTTAATGAACGGCTGTGGTAACGACTTGGTTGGATGGACTAATACCCAATTGTATGTTGGAAGTACTTCGCCGAACGTATTAAGCTCATTAATTCATTTTAAGGGAACTAACATCCTGGAGCAGCTGTTACATGAGAAAAGGCTATGGATCTCAGACCGGTACATCATCTCGAAACACAAGATATTGACAAAAGCCTCCGAATGGTCATCATAGACGGTGTATGTTCAGAGGTTGTTGTCTGTTTGAGCAGCGGTGTTATTTTGGTCGGAGCAGGTTTGTTGATGGGAGCAAGTAACTTTCAGCTGGGACTGTTGGCGGCCTTTCCAACCTTATGTAATCTTGCCCAGCTGTTGACCATTCTCGTCATGCAGATTTACCCGAATCGGAAAGTAATAACCGTATTCGCTGTATTTCTTGCAAAAATGCCTTTGGTCCTGGTTGGGCTTTTAATGTGGCGGGAAGTCGATTTCTCTTTTACGACCTTGCTCAGTTTTATGTTCATCCATTACCTTCTCAGCGCGATAGGTGGCGCAGGCTGGAATTCCTGGATTAAAGACCTCGTTCCTGAGGAACGTTTGGGTACTTATTTTTCCAAGCGCACGGGCATCATGCAATTGACGAATATTACAGTTAGCATCATTGTCGCAGCGTTAGTTGACTATTATACCAATCATGCCGTTATGCAACTACCAAAGCTCTACGGCATATACTTTTTAATCGCAGGGGCTATAGGAGCAGTTGGTGCCTTTTTTTTGGTACAGGCCAAAGAGCCCAAACAACAGATGTCTGGGGGACATTTGGGAAGTTTGTTGCTACAGCCGCTTAAAAATAAAAATTTTAAAAATTTATTGATCTTCAATGCGGCTTGGTTGTTGGCGATTAATTTAGCGATACCCTTTTTTACGGTCTTTATGTTAAAAACATTGGGGCTTTCGATGAAAATAGTCATCCTGCTTACTGTTTTCAGTCAGATAGCTAGTGTCCTGGGCCTACGCTTATGGGGAAACCTTTCGGATCGTTATAGTAACAAAAGTATTATCTACCTCACAGCACCCATTTACATTTGTTGCATTTTATTATGGATATTTGTCGGAATCTATTCGCGTGCATTGCCCAATTTACTTTTACTCCTATTTCTGCATATCATGACGGGAATCTCCACTGGAGGCATTAATCTCGCCCTCACAAACATTGGCCTGAAACTCGCTCCCAAGACAGATGCAATTGTCTATATCACTGTAAAAAATATGGTCGCTTCGTTTTTTACAGCCTTGGGACCTATTTTAGGAGGATTGTTAGTTGATTATTTTGCAACTCGCGAGCTTCAGATTAGCATCTCCTGGAAAAGTCCCAACCTCCAGACTATCGCCAAACTGATCTATCTGCATGAATGGAATTTTCTATTCCTTATTGCCGCACTTCTGGCATTTATATCGCTTCGTTGGCTTGGAAAGGTACAGGAAAATGGCGAAGTAAGTCCACAGCTTATCAAACGTATTATGAAAAAACGTTTTCGTGCCGGATTGAAAGAAAGCCTACTTGTGGGGAATATTATCACGCTTCATACCCAACTCAAGCAGATTGTTAAACGAAAAACCAATGCATCAGATAACGCAATTTCGGACGAGTAAAAAATAATGCTAAATATCAATGAATGCAAAGCCGGCTTCACTTCCATGCTGGGCCATTAAAACGGGCACTGCCACATTGTAAATCGGTATTCCAGAAGGGGACAGGGCCTTGAATTTTCCGGCATGCGCATGCCCGTGGAAGGCAGCACTTACTTTACGCCGTTGCAAAGGTTCCATTAAATGCGTTGACCCTAAAAAAGGATAAATTTGCTCGGGCTCACCTAAAACGGTTTCAGCAATGGGCGCGTAATGCATTAAGGCAACTTTTTTTATGTCTGCATGTTCTTGTTCGAGGCGCGCCAAAGCTCGATCTAAAAGCAACGATTCGTTTACAGCTTCCTGCACAAAACTTTTCATGGCATCTTCACCAAACATGGATAACATATAACGGTCAAAACCACCGCCAAAGCCCTTTACGCCAGCAAAACCAATATTTTCGATCACGATAGCTTCACCATCCAAGACCGTAATTTTACTGTCTGTCAAAATTTGGCGGATCTGCTTTTGTCGTCCTTTCTCATAGTCGTGATTTCCCAGTACGGCGATGACTGGAACCTTAATGGATTGGAGTTCAGCAACAAGTAATTCTGCTTCTTCTTCATCCCCCGTATCCGTTAGATCACCGCAAAGTAAAAGGACTTTAGCCTTTTCCGAAATCTCCTCAAATTTGGTTTTCCATTTTCCGTGCTGGTTTGCATTCATATGTATATCGCCCAATGCGGCTATGGTTGTCTTCTTGTTCATATTAAACAGTTTTTATTGTGTATGACTTATAATCCCATTCTTTAATATCAATTTCATATTGCGTTTGATCTATCAAGGGTCCCAGACAAACTTTCTCCAAACAAGGAGGCAATTCATATTGATCCGCTGCGCGTTTAATGAGCTCATCAAATAAGTCTTTTGGGAGAATATCGCGATAGTCATGCGGATAAGTAAACTGAAAGATGAGCATTTGAGCCAACAAGAGGTGCCAATGTTGATCCATTCGCATTAGTAAATGGTTCCAGTCCAAACTTTTTCCATATTTTAGCCAAATATGGTTAATATCAGCGCTGTCATGCCGCTCTCTGTTTTGTACATATAGCTTACACCATACTAGCTCTTCTGCTGGTACATAACGTACATCAGCATCAAAAAGAGTACCTTCAGGTGCTCTGTCAAACCAATCCTGCTCAACAGTGCAATTGTGATTAACACTATCGAAAATAATATCAATGAAATAGGGGTCTTTGTAAATCTTGGCGAGCCATCGCACATCTGTCAATTCGGTCTCATAACCATTAGCGGCAAGATGTTTAAGAATTTTTGGGTATTCGCTGCTTTTGCAAAAGATATCCATATCCTTAATAGGCCGTATGATCCCCGTGTAGTGAAACATGGCTAAACCACCGCCCACCATAAATTGAGCTCCGCTATCCTGGAGCAGCCGCAATGTATCCTGAAAGAAGGCGAGACAATCTTCAGGTGGATTATCTAAATGAATCATATCGTTTGCTTTTCTTAAAGACAGTCAATTAAATGCAGTAGTTTGTTGACTGTCGATGAAAACGTATTATCCGCCTGTTGAATAGGTAAAAGTACTCAATTTGAAAAATGAGGGAACAGGGAAGGCTCCTACCGATGTTCTGAGATAAAGTAGGCTATTTTGAAATAAAGAGCACATTGCTTCATGATGAAGATGGGCGTATAACAACGATCTAAACGGTATAAAAATATGGACAGTTTTTTTGGCTCTGGTGAAGACCTGACGATGATACAAATGGGGGCGCGTGCGTTTATGATGTTTATCATCGCACTTTTTTTGGTTCGATTGGGCGGAATTCGAATTCTCGGCCGAAAGTCTGGAGTAGATTTCGTCATCATTATTATGCTAGGTGCGGTATTAGCGCGGGGAATAGTTGGCGCTTCGCCATTCCTGTCAACCGTGTTTGCCGGCTTCGTGATGATTATTGTCAATAAAATCCTAGCCCAGGTATCGGCCAGGCTTCCCTATTTGGGTAATATGGTAAAAGGTAAGCCCGCTGTTTTATACAAGAACGGTAAAATCCAATGGGATCAAATGGACCGGTTGGGGGTAAGCCGTACTGATCTACTGACGAGCTTGCGGTTAGAGACAAATAGTAAGCACCTCGATGAAGTGGATATGGCTTTGATGGAGCCGAATGGGCGAATAAGTTTTATACTCAAGGAAAAGGCATGAATACTTAATAGTTAAGTTTTTATTGGAGTTATATGTACTTAATAATAAAATAAATCTTGCTATGGAAAACAAGAAAAATTATTCTTTTTTTTATCGTAATGGCCTAAGCCTGGTGTTTGCAGCGCTTTTTGTCTTTTCCCTAGGCATGCAATGTTTTACGGGTTGGAAAATACATAATGAAGAGTTGCTGGAGGCCAATCAGGCACCGCTGGATATCGTTAATTATTTGGGCACAGGACATTTTACATCCGCAACTTTTGAAAATTTTGAGAGTGAATTTCTGCAGATGGCGATGTATGTGATTCTGACGGTGGGATTACGCCAATTGGGCTCTGCTGAATCAAAAAAAATAGGGGAAAAAGTAGAGGTAGACCGTGAACCGCAGCCCGGCCCGAATACCCCTTATCCTGTTAGAAAAGGTGGCTGGCTGTTGAAATTATATAGTTCATCGCTATTCATTTGCTTTGCGCTACTTTTTTTTGGGAGTTGGGTTATGCACTTTTATGGAAGCTGGAGACAGCACAACACCGAACAGCGGCTTGAAGGTTTACCGGTAGATGACGCATGGACGTACCTCATTATGCCTCAATTTTGGTTTGAAACTTTCCAGAACTGGCAAAGTGAATTTTTGTCTGTTTTGGCCATTGTTGTATTCACCATTTTCCTACGTCAAAAAGGATCACCTGAATCAAAGCCCGTTGATGCTCCACATAGCGAAACGGGGAAGGGGTAACGAATAATAATAAAAGGTAAAAACTATGATTAAATATTTGTATTTGGCCATCGCATTCGCAGCTGTGGCAGCAACATCTTGCGATAATAGAACCAAAAGTAGCGAAAAGGAACAGAAAGTAGATACAACAGTCAACCAGAATGGTCTACCATTAGACAATATTCACCGAAGCCGTGGAAAAGATACGACTAAAAATAAGGCTGGGACCGCACAGGAAGCTGTACCATTGGACAATTTGGATCGAACTAAAGCTGAGGATTGAACAGGCAGCATTGAGTAACATGAACACGTGTTTGTCGACGTTTGACCTGTTGCGTACTTCTACGATAGGGAGATATTTTTACTTAAATGCGAACTAAAGAGAACCATTGTTTTTTTTGCACTGTTCACTTTTCGAATAATTTCATACTTAAACTCAAAACATATGAAAAAGATTAGTTTATTGATATTGGCAATCCTTGGACTATGGGGATGCGGCAATAGCAGCAATAAAGGCAATCAGGCAAACGGTAGCTATGATTCCTCCAATACACCCGATGATGGGCAGGTTGGTGTTGGTATAAATGACTCGCTTGGCCGGGACAGCACCGATTCTTTGCAGCGGCAGCCTTCTCCGGCTAAACCCGATTAAACATAAAGACAAATTTAAAACGTAAAAGATTATGGGCCCAATAATTTGCGCCATGCTAAGGCTAAGCTTGGTCATCCAGCTTAGCCTATTTTTTTATACGGTGCACGCACAAAAGGCCGATTCCGTTGAGCGATCGAAGGATTCGGTCAGTATTCTTGATTCGTTGCCGAGTAATCCACTGGCCTCGGCTAGAAACTTTTTGGAACAATGGCGTGAGCAGGTTGATCGTTATTATACTGGATTGGACAGTGTAAAGCGAGGAGTCGCCTGGCAGCGGCCGGATGATGGTCGGCTCGTGCCCAGTCAAGTACAGCAGTATATCAGCCTGGTTAAACCCGCTGTGCATGATCTACAGGGAAAAGTTACGGTGTTGCGCAAGCAAACGGTGCCCCAGGACTCCACGGCCAACTCATGGCGGGCGGTGCAAGATAGTGCCGCAACACTAGAACGTGATATTGAATCGCTCCTGTTGGACATGCAAGACCTTGGCGACAAGGCCGAGCAGCAGCAGAATGTGACTCAGGCAGCGCAAGAAGGAACCTTTTGGTATCACTGGAAAAGTATAATACAAAAGAACCTGGAGCAGGATGGACTATCGCAGCGTTACTACGATAGTGCCTGGGATGGTCGTTTCCTCCTTATCCTACTGAGCCTTATTTATTTTTATTGGCTTTATCAGATGCGCAGACGTGCCATAGGGGCCGAAGAGACATTGCCCTTACATCGCAATCAACCGTGGTGGATTCCTGTCCTCAAGTTTGCGGTCTTTTTCCTTATTCTCCTGCCACTGACTTCCCTTAGAATCCCCGTGATCGTGCTCGAATTGAGCTATCTGCTTATTTTCGGCTTTCTATATCTTTTGATTCGCTCGGAGTTATCCAATCAGCATCTGAAGATGATGCAGTATGTATTTTTTTATTATCTATTGGTACTTGCCAGCAATCTAGTGCTGGATACAGGTTGGATGTCGCGAATTATTGTCATGTTGATCAATTTATCGGGTATTTGCCTGCTTTGGCACCTCGGGCGGAAGGTCGACGGAAAAATACCTTTTGATTATCTGCGCCCCTTTTCACGATGGTTACTGCTAATTATCAGTATGGCCGCCATTATATTTAATCTGTTTGGTTTTCTAAATCTGGCCCGTACATGCAGTATCGCTGGAGCTGTAGGGCTATTGCAAGCATTCTCCCTGCATGCATTCCGCGACATGCTGTCTCATGATTTACTCAACTCTTATGAAAATTCGAAAGAAGACCGTTTTATAAATCGCTTTGATAAGCAGAAGATACTTGCCGCACTCCGTCGTATTATTGGCCTATTTGCGGGTATATTGGTCATTATTATCTGGGCCAACACCTTGCATATCACAAGTGAAATTCGTCGACTTGGGGATCGCTTGTTAAATAATACCCACACCATTGGTGGTGTTAATTATACGTATGGCGATGTGCTTTTAGCATTTGCAGTCATATGGACAGCAAATTGGATACAAAAAAATTTAAAAGACCTTCTTGATCAGCCCGACGCGAAAAAAAATCAGCGCCGAACAGCCTTATTACCACTCGTACGTGTTGTCATTTTTATTGTTGGCTTCCTCATAGGAATACGTATTCTGGGGTTGGGAGTTGACAAGCTGACCGTCATTGTCGGTGCATTAAGTGTGGGGATAGGTTTAGGCCTGCAGAATATTATCAACAATTTTGTTTCAGGTGTGATTTTGGTATTTGAACGTCCGTTTAAAGTGGGGGATTATGTGGAACTTGCTGATAAAAAAGGGCAGGTCATGCAGGTGGGTATCCGATCGAGCACCTTATTAACAGACCAAGGGGCCCAAGTTATTATACCAAATGGAGATCTCCTTTCCGGTCGCCTGGTCAACTGGACGTTTGAAGAATCGGATATCCGTCTGAATCTTCAGTTGACCATCGTTACGGCACGCAGCATCGAAGAGTGGAAAAAGTGGTTGGAAGATACCATTACTAGCTTTAAGGAGATCGACAGAAGCCTGCCCATGAAAATTTTAACAAAGGATATTACGGCGGATGCCTATGTTGTATCAATTCAGGTAGGTTTACAGAACGTGCAACAGATTGAATGGTTTAGGAGTAAGTTTCTTGAGCAAGTTAAAGCCGAAGCCGTATTTCATGATTCAAAAGTTACCTCGGCTTAAACAAAATTAGTTACTTCCCGAACGATAATAGATCCAACCTTGCAACTGTTCTAATTGATTTGATATTTTCAGATCTACGATGGTATTCATTCCGAGTTCTTGGGATAATTTTCCGAATGCATCTAGTTCATGGACTGGGTAGAATATCGCGTGTTCATTGGGCATGTCTACATTTCCCTGTAAAAAACGGTAGCCCTCGGCATGTAGATTATCGATAAAGGTGTCGGTAACAACCGCTAGGTAATGCATCATTTTATTAATCCAGGTAAGTTCATCTTTAACCCGCATTGGATAGTGTTCATGCACAAAATCGAGGATCAGTTGTTCGCCCTCCATATCCCAGCCGTCGCGAATCATCGCTAGCCCCGTGGAGCGCACTTCTTCCTGATAAAAATCCCGTCCATAGCTCATTTTTATTTCGCCTGCAATAGGGCTTTCTTCAATTTTGGCACGTAGCGCCATTTGTCTATTAAGGAGTTCGTGTATGTAGTCGAATGTCTGTTCCATGTGATGTAAGAAATAGCGAAGGACAGAGCCGTAATGGCTTTGTCCTCCGGAGTGAATGATTGGAAAAAATATGTTGTTATTTTAATGTCGGTTTTGGTACCTTATTCTTGATTGCTGGGGATGGCGCATTTGGTGTAATGGGCATGTCACTTATCGAAGGATCTGAAGGTTGCCAATTTTTAAGCTGATCAAGGTGCTTTTCGAACGCCGGAATTTTATCGGTGGCAAATTTCTTCAGGTCAGCATCTGTAATTGCTGTGCCTGCGCTTGCATCTTTGAAAAGTGAAATTGCATCTCGATGGCTCTTAACCATCAGATCAGTGTAAACGCGGTCAAAATTGGCTGTGTCGGCCTTATTGAGTTGGTCGATCATGGCTTTATAATTTTGATCGTCACTCGTACGCAGCTGCCAATTTTTATTTTTTACAATGGTCGATAGTTCATTTCCTGCAGCGGTATGGTCATCAGTGATCATCTGTGCATATTGTTTGATCGTTGGGTTTTGCGATTTAGCAAGAGCAATGCTTGCCGCCTGCAGTTCGAAATTGTTGCTGGCCGTGGCTTTGCTGGCAAAGTCCAGATCTCCAGACTGTGGCTGAGCGGGATTACTGTCTTGCGCCTGAACGACAACTATACAGGCGAGGGTGGCTAGTAATATTCCCAGGGTTTTTAAAATGATTTTCATGATACTATTATTTAAATGTTAACGATTTTTTCTGTTTCGCGTATTATTTCCCTTTCTTCTATAATTGATGACGATATAGGATGCTAAGAAAATAAAGACGATGCCAATAATGATGGATGTAAACATATGTTCTTCTTTCGTTGTGTTTTCAAGTGAACAGCGGCGAGGAAGGTAGCGTTTGAAAAGAGCCTATTTTGCGTATTTAAAGCAAAAATTGTGGTGCTTACGCAAACATATCGTACTAATTCCCTCGTGGAGGAATAGCGCGACTTCAATTATTTATATGCTCTAGCAGAGACATCTCTCACGCCTTTCCAGAAAAAAGAATGCGGCGGCGGTCAAAATCTTTCCGTTGATGTTATGTATGCATTTGCCAAGAGCTATTTTTTTAAAACATTTTTGGCTTGAAAGCTGTTTCGTTCAAAAATCAATCACTAAACGAAAGAAAGAAAACAGATAGCTATGACACAGTTGCTTTTGGTAGATGACCATACGTTAGTACGATCCGGTTTCCAATTAATATTAGAGGCGCAAGAAGATATAACTGTAATTGCGGGGATGGAGAATGGTCAAAAAGCCCTGGAATTTCTCAAGGGAGCCAAACCGGACATCATCCTGACTGATATCCATATGGAGGTAATGGATGGCATTCAGTTTATACAAGAAGTAAAAAAACATTATCCAGCCATAAAAATCATTGTTTTATCTATGGAAGACAATATCCAGATTGTTCAGGAGGTTTTAAATCTTGGCGCTGATGGCTATTTATCGAAAGATTCCAATGTAGAAGAGATTTTATTCGGAATTCAGCAGGTAAAACGTGGGCAACAATATATCAGTGCAGCATTAAGTATTGATTGGATCCGAAACTTATCAAAGTATGCACAGTTGGATATTGATCGTACAGCAATAATGGCACGATACGACATCTCTGAACGCGAACTGTCTGTATTGGAATTGATTGCGGAAGGACATACAAATGCGGAAATAGCTGATCAAATTTTTTTGAGCAAAAGGACCGTGGAGGGCCATCGGCAGCAATTAATTGAAAAAACCGGTTCGAAGAATACGGCGGGACTTGTCCGTTTTGGTTTTCAGAAAAAGTTATTGAGATAGGATAGGGTGCAATGAACCCCGACACTGGAAAAAGAGCGGGGTTCTTCTGTTTTTTTGTCCACGTTATAGGGGTGTTGCATCTAAATCAGAAGGTGTTGTCACCGGTTGCGTAGGCAGCCCTTCCGCATCATTAGCACCCTCGTTTTCATCTCTTTCATCTTCTTCTGGAAATTCATCTTCACCTGCTGAACCAATTTCCTCATCGAAACCGAAATCATCCTGTCGGGGTATTTCAGGTTCTTCTGCATCAACTGCGAAGTCTAATTCTTCATCCGTTTCCAAATCTTCCTGATCAATTTCGGGTTCCTGATCCGGTGTATTTTCCGGTAGTTCTTCTTCATGCTCTTCCGGAATATCGTTCGGTAGATTTTGGGGGCCTGATTGCGCTACAATCGCTAAAGCGAGGATGGCCATACCTGGACGGACATCCTGAACTGTACATTTTTTATTCATACTGCGTTTAATTTATAATCGTTTGTTGATGAACCACTGTTGTTGCCAGATCGTTAACTGTGTTAGTACGCATTGTCATATGATTTGTACGTTAATTATAGCGTTGTTGTTCGCTATCATTTAAATTTTTGAAAAACGTGTTTTTACTTATAAAATGTGGTATATGCGTGATTTGCAGGATTTACACAGTTCTGGCGAACGAAAAGAGTTTGAGAGCTGTTTATTTGACGAACCGCTCGTTTGAGCATAAAAACTTAGTATTATGGCAACAACAACAGCAACAGCAGAAAAAAGTAAAACAAACACAAAATCAGGTAACACAGCAACTTCAAACGCTAATTCAGAAGGAAAAAAAGTACCTGCCGAAGCGGGGGCAGCGAAGGATCTAGCCGAATTATTTGAGGATGGATTAAAGGATATTTATTGGGCAGAAAAAGCGCTGACGAAAGCACTTCCTAAGATGGAGAAAAATGCAAGTTCAGAACAATTAAAATCTGCTATTTCTAAACATCTGGCAGAAACGGAAACACATGTGGATCGCCTAGAGCAATGTTTTGAGCTTATCGGAGTGAAAGCAAAAGCCGAAAAATGCGAAGCTATGGCGGGGCTACTTGAAGAGGCGAAAAGCCTTATGAAAGAAACAGAAGCTGGATCTGTCCGCGATGCAGCAATTATTGCTGCCGCCCAAAAGGTGGAGCATTACGAAATTGCCACGTATGGCACATTGGCGGCTTTTGCGAAAGTGTTAACACATAAGGATGCCTTAAAATTACTACTTGAAACACTGGGTGAAGAAAAGAAATGTGATGAAGATCTTAGCGCGCTGGCCGATACAAATCTCAATTCAAAAGCTGAATAAGTGTACAATAGACCTAGCGTGAACACTATTAAAAAATCAAAAATTTAAGTTATGGCATTAAATACAGGAAACGAAGGTGAAATCACCAAAAAGATAGAAGATCAAACTTCTAAACTACCATCCACCGTATTTTTAGGCGCAGCATTGCTGGCGATGGGTGTATCTGCCGCATTAAAATGCATGTCGAACGATAAAAACGCCCTATTTGTAGGCCAATGGGCTGCACCGTTCCTTCTATTGGGCATCTATAACAAGATTGTGAAAACTGAAGGACATGATTAACGTGCATTTTTTGTAAAAACACATCTGTAGAATAAATATAAGAGGCTCAATTTCATTGGGCCTTTTCCAAAAACGAAAAAAGCTATGAAGTATTCAGATAATATGGGAAGAAGAGCTGCTATCGGTAAAATTGGTTCTGGAATCTTGGCATTGAGTATCATTGGAAGTCCCGATCGCTCAGCGGGCCAAACCCAAGACAGACCGGTCAATCCGGTTAAAGAATACCCAAAACCGCCGTTCAAGAGCCAGTCTCAACCCTGGCCTGGACTCTGCAGTGAAATGGAGCCCCGGCCGGATCATGGCGAGGATAGTTATAAAGGATCAGGAAGGCTCCAAGGGCGCAAAGCATTGATCACCGGGGGCGATTCGGGAATGGGACGTGCAGCAGCTATCGCTTACGCACGAGAAGGGGCCGACGTTGCCATCAACTATTTGCCCGAGGAAGAGAAAGATGCGAAGGAAGTCATCGCTTTGATAAAAGCGGCGGGCCGAAAGGCAGTCGCTATTCCGGGAGATCTCCGTAAAGAAGAGTTTTGTATTCGGCTGATTGAGGACGCCGTACTTCAACTCGGCGGTCTGGATATTTTGGTCAGCAACGCGGCGCGGCAGCAGACAAAACCATCGATATTGGATATCACCACTGCGGAATTTGATGCCACGATGAAAACCAATATTTATGCACCTTTCTGGCTTATTAAGGCAGCCTTGCCTCATCTTAAACCTGGAGCTGTAATTATCGGTACAACATCGGTACAGGCCGCAGACCCCTCGGAAGATTTGTATGACTACGCACAGACAAAAGCTGCGACCACCAACTATATTCGGTCATTGGCCAAGCAGCTTGGTCCAAAGGGCATACGGGTCAATGGCGTGGCTCCCGGTCCAATTTGGACTGCACTACAGGTGAGTGGTGGTGCTACGCAGGAAAAGCTGGTGAATTTCGGAGGTGATACCCCCATGGGACGTCCGGGGCAACCCGCCGAACTTGCTTCAATCTATGTGCAATTGGCTGCGGCAGACGCAAGTTATGCGAACGGACAAATTTATGGGGCCGCGGGCGGCGGTGGACAGCCCTAAAAATTAGCGATTACAGCATGACAAAAAAAATCCCCTTCAAGGGGATTTTTTTTGTCATCAATAAGCTGAATACTAGTCCGTCGTGTTCGGATTATTGTCTGCTGAGCGGTTGTGTTTTTCTTTTTGAACCTTTACTTTATAATCATGGTTTTCCTTTGCGGCATCTATAGAGTGTGTGCAGGTGAGATCCCTTTCTTCCAGAGCGAGCTTCGCCACGTGCGCATAAAACTTAGCGAGCTGATCCAATTCCTCTTCACTTAAGTCTTCCAGATTGACCATTCGGTTGCTGGTGCCTTCATGGGACGCTATCAGTTCATTGAGTTTCAGGTGGATTGCTTTGGAATCCTTGTTTTGGGATTTTTGAATGAGAAATACCATTAGAAAAGTAACAATGGTCGTACCTGTATTGATGACCAGTTGCCAGGTTTCAGAATAATTGAATATGGGGCCGCTCACGGCCCAGATGATCACCGTCGAAGTTGCGATAATAAATGCGGCTGAACTACCGGTGGCATGCGTTGCCCAGTTTGAGAATCGTTCAAACAAGTTTTTCTTTTTTCTCATGACACAAATTTTTTTAAGGACGTTCAACTAAGTGGATTTGTTTTCTTGTTGATAAAATCGAAGATGACTTATATGATTTGTCTCAAAGGTTTAACCTGTGTATGCACGATGGAAGTGCGTAGTGGTTGAGATAGGATATAAGCTATGGTACGCGCGATATCTTCGGCATAGAGCATTTCTAAATGATCAATTTTTTCCTGCTGCTCCTCCGGTGAAAAAGGTTGCATATCTGTTCCAACTGATCCAGGTTCAATAAGCGACACCTGGATACCCTTGGGATTGGCTTCCTTCCGTAACGATTCTGTAAATGCTTGAATACCTCCTTTCGAGCAGACATAGACAGAACTCTGCGCTTCGCGTACATCTGCACTCATTGATCCGACATTGAGGATATGTCCTGTTCCGCGGGGTTCCATCCGTAACAACGCGGCTTGGGTACAAGCCAAATAGGCCAGCACATTCGTGCGAAGGAGGTAGGCCTGATCCGAATAACTTCCGTCCTTAACCGACTGAAAGGCTATAGCCGCATTATTGATGAGAATATCCAAACGATCATATTGTTCGTCAAATGTCCTGAAGAGCATGTGTATGCCTTCTTCGGTCGCCAGATCTACTACAATCCCTTCCATCTTACCTGTGCATTCCAATTGATTAAAATCACGGAGCGTATCGTCCAACTGGTTTTGATGATGGCCGCAAATTAAAATATCGTTACCCATCGCGGCTAAAAGTAGGGCGGTCGCCCGGCCAATCCCGGTGGTGCCGCCAGTAATAATTATTTTCTTATTTTTTACCCAACTCGGTAAAATGGAGTTGACGTAATCCTTCGCATTTATTTTCATAATGTATATCGTGTTAAAGGTGCAATGAAGCACTTCGTTATTTCATGAAGGAACAGCCTATTTTATACATTGGTTTGGGGGCGCAAAGGAAGACGTACTTCTTCTTTTTTTTACGTATTTAACCGCTAAAACGAAAGTGGAATAGCATGGTTCTTATCTTGGACGTGTTGTATTTGCAATAAAGCAAAGACTGATTCTTTGAATTTAATATAATGACTATGAAGCGTGACGGAACGAACAAGAGCTTTTGGCAGGATGTTGACATTGAAAATTTTTCGACTGACCCTGCCATTTTAGATTTCCATACCATTGTTGTGGGGGCGGGTATAACTGGTGTAACATTGGCCAAGGAACTTCAGAATAGAGGCATAAAATGCCTACTGTTGGACAAGGAGAATCCAGGGTTTGGCACAACCGGAGGAACCACCGCCCATATCAATAACTTTTATGACGCTTCTTACAATGAGATTATTGAAAATTTTGGAAAGGATCCCGCTCAACTGCTTCTGAATGCGACGCTTGAGGTCTTAGATTATATAAAAGATAACATTTCCAAATATTCCATACAGTGTGCGTATTCGACATGTGACTTTTTTCTCTTTAGCGCAGAATCTGGACAGAACGAGCAGCTCGAGCAAATTTACGCGGCCCATCAGCAATTGGGATTACCTACCCATTATGTCGAAACCATACCTTTTGATATACCTTTCGAAAAAGCAATATGCATTGAGGGACAAGCACAATTTCATCCCATGAGATATATTGCGGGCATGATCGAAGCCTATCGTCGTGAGGGCGGCGAAATATTGACGGGTCGAGGAATTGAAGCCTATAGCAATGAAGATGGAAGGGTCAAATTGAAGCTGAGTGGAAAAGAGGTTTATACGGCAAAGAATATCATTTGGGCTACCCATGTGCCACCAGGCAAAAACAGATTCAATTTTTTACTGGCACCTTATCGAAGTTACGTCCTGACGTTAAAGCTTCATGGGGAACCTGAAGCATTGGGACAAGCTGCGGATCTGTATGATCCCTACCACTATTTTAGGTATCATCGATCTGATAAAGAACATTACCTTATCGTGGGTGGTTTTGATCATAAAACTGGCGACGACCAACAAACAGAGCAACATTTTGCCGACCTAAAACTTTGGGTTGATCAGCATTTCGACTATGATGAACTTACTGCAAGTTGGTCGTCGCAATATTATGATTCAGCCGATGGCTTACCCTTTATCGGCAGTATGCCAAATGAAAATAATGTGTATATAGCCACCGGTTATGGCGGTAATGGAATGACATTTGGATCAATGGCGTCACTTGTGATCCCTGACTTATTGGAAGGAAAGGAGAATCCGCTGGCTGAACTGCTGTCACCAAGCCGCATCAAACCTGGTGCGAGCGCACAGCAGGTATTATCGGAAGGTGTCAATGCTGCAAAACATTTTATCATGGACAAATTTTCGGCTGAAACGCTGAAGGAGGTCGAAAGCTTACAGCCAGCGGAAGGTAAAATTGTTCACTATAGGGACAGAAAACTGGCTATTTGTCGGGATATGGAAGGGGAGTTGCATGCTGTAAACTCAGTCTGTCCGCATATGGGGTGTACAGTAAGCTGGAACCCATCCGAAATGTCCTGGGACTGTCCTTGTCATGGTTCACGGTTCGGAATGAATGGAAAGCTTTTGAATGGTCCTGCTAGTGTAGATCTTGGTCGTGTCAATTTTGATTAGTGCAACTTTGTTTTGACGCTTTTCTAACATATCTGGGACTTATATTGGCTTGGCGTGATCCCTTTAATTGATTTGAAAATTTTATTGAAGTTTGAAAGGCTGTTGAAGCCACAGGCATAAGCAATGTGTGTGATTTGATGCTTGTTTTCGACAATCAATCTACAGGATTCACTGATGCGAACCTCATTGACAAATTGGACGAAGGTTTTCTGCGTACGGGATTTGAAATAATGGCAAAAGGAGTGTTTTGACATATTAGCGAGCTGCGCAACTTGATCCAATTGAATTTCTCCGGTATAGTTGTTAAATACGAATTTAAAGATGCTGTCAATTTTACTATTGTCAATAGGGCTATAGTTGTGGGTGTATCCAGCGCTGGAAATGTAATCAAATTCATCTGTCGATAACATCAATTCGATAATCTCTAGTAACAAAATAGTTTTTTCAAAGCCATAATCCAGCTGTATGATCTTTTTTAGCTTTACCTTCAATTGTTCCTTTGTTGCGCCACGGAATAGGAGACCGCGTTTGGAGACTGAAAAGAAGGTTTCGACTTTGTGTGTTTGAAAGAAATGCCCTAAAAGTTGGATCATTAATTTAGGTTCTATATACAAGGCTAAAGAACGGGAAGTTCTTGTCTCCGCAATAGTAGAGCCTGCGCAATTTATAGTGTTATTGTGCCAGACATGTGGCAGATCAGGTCCTACAAAAGTAAGTTCATCGGAAACAAAGTTACTCACATTGTCGCCAATAATCCGCTTTCCCTCACTTTCCACAATATAGGTCATCTGGCAGGCGCTATGAAAATGAAATTCGGTTGAGAAGAATGGGCGTTGCACATCTTTGGTCGCAAAAGTTGTGATAGCTGCACCTTCCAAAATTTTGGCGAAAACAGGTTTCATGTGTTTGGTTATTTTTAAATTAAGAACAGGCAATATAGCCTATTTTGCCTTAAAAATAAGTAAACATGTGTAAAATTGTTAATATAGTGGGAGAAATGAGCAATCTAGCAGTAGTCTCCGTCCTGCTAAGCGCGTAATTTAGTAGTACTATACAACTACGTATAATTATACAATAACGCAGAACTTATGTATCCTAAATTGTATCCTTACATCCTTGTGATCGTCTTGGTCGTACTCTGTACAACAGCCTTCCGGTCTACAGAGAGCAGTCGCTCCGTGACTCGCTATGCATCCATAACAGGATTGAAAGCCGAGAAAGTAGCGTATTATAAAAAGCTTCATGCCAAAGTTTGGCCCTCAGTACTTCGAAAGATCAAGGCATGTCATATCCGCAATTATTCTATTTTTTTGAAGGAGATAGATGGTCAATTTTTTCTTTTCAGCTATTTTGAATATGCAGGACAAAATATCAAGCTTGATATGCAAAAAACGGCTTCCGATCCAGAGACACAGCGCTGGTGGAAGGAAACGGATCCTTGTCAGCAACCCTTATCCGATGCACAGGAGAAAGGGGAGATTTGGTCTGGTATGACGGAGGTATTCCATACGGACTAAAGAAAGAAAATTAATAAACGCAGTAATAACCAATAGAATGTAACCATGAGAAAAAAAATATTATTTAGTTTGGCACTCGCTGTTTTAGGTATACATGTCGGTGCTCAAACAAAGGCTATTGTACCTGTTCCATCGGTACGGCCCAATGCATATCAGCGGGCGCAGATTGACCAAAAATATGGCATGTTCGTTCATTTTGGCATGAATACATTTCATGATCAGGAGTGGACAGACGGATCTAAACCCGCCAGCACATATGCTCCATCAGCAATTGAGGTTAAACAATGGGTTTCGACAGCAAAGGAAGCCGGGATGAAGTACATGATTTTGGTAACGAAACACCACGAGGGTTTTTGTTTATGGGATAGCAAGTATACGGATTATGATGTAGCGAACTCTTCGAACGCAACAAATGTTGTACTGGAGCTGGCTAAAGAATGCGCCAAACAGGGAATGCGCCTCGGCTTGTATTATTCTTTATGGGACCGAAAGCAGAACCCCAATGTTAAAGACAGGTCTGCAGATGCAGCCTATAATCAATATATGTTGAACCAGCTCAATGAGCTGGTGGATATGACCAAAAAGTATACGGATATCGTTGAGCTTTGGCTGGATGGAGGCTGGGAAAAAGAGAATTATCGATGGCCCACGCAGGAGATCTATAATTTAATCAAGAAAAAGGTTCCTGGATGTCAAATTGGTATAAACTGGAGCATCGGATCGCCTGAGAATACGGACAAACACATTGTTTTGCCGAAAGACCAGCAGAATTATTACCCAATACGTTATTTTCCAAGTGACTTTAGGCTAGGCGACCCATATCTTCCGGTCGATCCTGACCCTAAGCTTTTTATGGCACAGGGGAACACTTGCTATATGCCTTTTGAGACAACAGTGGTACTTGGAGAACGCTGGTTCTATAACACGACAGACAAGAAGTATAAGTCTTTGGAAGAGCTTGCGGGGATTTATAAGACCGCAACTGCGCAAGACAATATCCTGATCTTAAACGTTGGTCCCAATCGAATGGGGCGCATAAAGGATTCGGATGTTGACATTTTACGCAAATTAAAAGAGAAATTAAAGTTATAATTCAAAATAGATTAACCTAAATACTAAAAATAAGCACGTTAAGATTTTATGATAAAGACGTTTGATATTCAGGATCGAAGATTTCCTTTGGCTACAGGTGCAGGCAGTGATGCGATACACAAAGATCCGATCTATTCTTATGCAGTGACCCGATTGGCCGATGATAAGGGGCGCGTTGGGACAGGTCTGGCTTTTACACTGGGTGCAGGGAACGAGCTGGTCTGTCGTGCCGCAGCTTTTTATGCCGAACGACTGAAAGGGATTCCAATTGAGGATCTTATGGCAGATTTTGGTCAATTGTTTAATAGGTTGAGCAATGAACAGCAGTATCGTTGGTTGGGTCCACATAAAGGGGTTGTTCATTTGGCCTTAGCTTCGGTAACAAATGCCTGTTTTGATCTTTGGGCTAAAACGAGAGGAGTTCCACTTTGGAAATTGTTAACCGAGCTCAGCGCCGCAGATATTGTCAATACGCTGGATCTTTCCTATTTGGAAGATGAGTTGACAAAGGCGGAGGCCATCAGCTTACTGGAGTCAAATATGGCTACAGGTCATAAAAGAATGGGGATTATTGAAAAGGGCTATGTGGGCTATGATACGTCAGTAGGCTGGTTTAACTATTCTGATGAAAAGGTACGGGAGAATTGTAAGCGTGCTTTAGAAAACGGCTTCTCCGCAATGAAACTCAAAGTGGGCAGTGAAGATCCCTTGCGGGATATTCGTCGTGCGCATATCGTGCGTGAGGTTGCTGGTGATGAAGCTAAAGTAATGCTCGACGCGAATCAGCAATGGACGCTGCCGCAGGCGCTATCCATCTGTCAAGAGCTTAAAGAGATGAACCCGTTTTGGGTAGAGGAGCCGACACACCCGGACGACATTGTTGGTCATAAACGCTTGGCCGAACACATTGCGCCGATAAAAGTTGCCATGGGTGAGCATGTGCCGAACCGCATTTTGTTTAAAAATTATCTTCAAATGGGTGCGACGGGATTTGTACAGGTCGATGCTGTTCGCGTTGGCGGCGTAAGCGAGTTTATATCCGTGAGTCTACTTTGTCGAAAATATAATATCCCTGTTGTACCACATGTTGGGGATATGGGGCAGCTCCATCAGCACCTGGTTTTATTTAACCACATAAGCTTGGGGCATGAGGCTTTGTTTTTGGAGCATATTCCGCATCTAAAGTCTCATTTTGTACATCCAGTGGCTATAGAGAATGGCGTTTATCGTACCCCAATGGATGTGGGAAGCAGTTGTGATTTGTTATAAGTTGACATTATGTTAGGAAATTTAGATTTAGGTATCGCCATCTTTTATATACTGTTGATTTTAGTTGTCGGCGTATTGGCAGGATCGGTGCGATTTAAGAAAGTCAAGGAAACAAGTGCAGAGGGGTATTTTTTGGCTGGAAAGACACTTCGTTGGCCAGCCATTGGACTAGCGCTTTTTGCAACCAATATTTCAACAATCCATCTGGTCAGTTTGGCACAGAGCGGATTCGATACCGGGTTGCTTAATGGTAACTTTGAATGGATGGCGGCCTTTACTTTAATCTTACTGGCGCTTTTTTTTTGCCATTTTACCTCAAGTCGGGTGTTGCCACCTTGCCCGACTTTCTGGAACGGCGCTATGATCGTGCCAGCAGAGATTGGCTTACGTTTATCTCTATACTATCGGCAATTGTTATTCATATCGCTTTTTCGATGTTGGCCGGAGGGATTGTGCTGCGCACACTTTTTGGATTTAATATGTATTTAAGTATTACAGTAATCTGTGTGATAACTGGAATATATACGATTTTGGGCGGATTGCGTGCTGTTGTGGTGACGGAATCTATCCAGACAATTGTGTTGCTTGCGGGGGCTTTCATTATCAGTTTTGCGGCTTTTGACAAGATGGGCGGTTGGACGCCAATGAAAGCTGTACTGGAACAGGACAATGCCCTTGATCGTCTTTCCATGCTTCGTGGGAGTAACGATGGAAGTGGAATGCCTTGGTATGCCGTTTTGTTTGGCTATCCGATTTTGGGTATTTGGTACTGGTGTGCCGATCAGACCATTGTTCAGCGTGTTTTAGGGGCGAAAGATGAAAACCATGGACGTGTGGGTGCTCTTTTCTGTGGTTTTCTAAAAATCTTGCCTGTTTTTATTTTTGTGCTTCCAGGCCTATTTGCGTATACCTTGTTTAGAACAGGTCAATTGGATTTAAGCAGTCTCGGCGTGGACCATCAAGGGCAGGTCAATTCAAAAGGTATCTATACACTTATGATTACTCAACTTTTGCCTTCCGGATTGATCGGTGTTTTGGTCGCAGCGCTCCTGTCGGGTTTAATGAGCCAGATATCGGGTGCGCTAAATTCGATATCGACCATGGTGAGTTACGATATCTTTAGACAGCGGAAACCTGCCGCTTCCGATAGTCAGTTGATTCGTATTGGGAAAATTGCTGCAGTTATTGCCATGGGATTTTCCTTGGCTCTTTTACCACTATTGGATCGCTATGAGAGTATTTTCTACGGCATAAATGATGTGATAGCACACATTGCGCCACCAATAACCTGCGTATTTCTTTTAGGTGTGTTTTGGAAAGGGGCATCGGCAATAGCTGCAAAACTTACCTTGTGGATAGGTTCTGTTTTGGGGGTTGCCGTATTTTTACTGAACAAGCTGCTGCCTGACTCGTGGATAGGCCAGACTCCATTTATGATGATGGCTTTTTATCTGTTTTTGATCTGTATGGTACTTCAGGTATTATTATCTTATAAGTATCCCGTACAGCACACTGCGCAAAGTCGGGATTTGTACTGGAAGAATCCCATGGACCCACTTCGGGGTAAAGCCTGGTCGGGTATCGGGAGTTACCGCATTTTGTCGACATTGCTACTCGCTATTGTCGTGATTTTATATGTAATTTTCAACTGATTTTTTAATTTGTTCCAATGCTTTGGAACTTGATGCTAAATACAAGAATAATAGAACGTGAAAATCTTAGAAGATAAAATCATATTGGTTACCGGAGGAAGTGCTGGTATCGGTTTGGAATGTGTAAAAGCCTATGTCAAAGCGGGGGCAAAGGTTGCCTTTGTTGGTCTCGATCAAGCATCTGTGGATGAAACAGCTGAACTGATCGGGGCACCACATATGGGCATCTGTGCGGATGTCACGCAGGCCAGGGAAGTTGAATCAGCTATCCAAAAGACCGTTGCTGTTTTTGGGCGGCTTGATGCAATCCATAACAATGCTGGCTTGGCAAGTCCATCAAAACCTTTGCATGAAACGACGGACGATGAATGGATAAGGTTACTGGATACCAACATGAAAAGTGTTCTTTTGACTACACGGTATGGCTACCCCCATTTAAAGGAATCTGCCGGTTGTATTCTAAATACGAGTAGCTTGGTAGGGGAAATAGGCCAGGGGAACCATGCGGCATATGCTGCCACAAAAGGGGCTATCAATGCGTTGACAAAATCGATGGCCATAGACTATGCGTCTGTCGGCATACGTGTCAATTCGGTTATGCCTGCAGCTGTTATGACACCCATGCTCAACAAATGGACACTGGAGCAACCACAGCCGACACAGGTTTTTGATTTTTTGAAGGATATTCATTTGCTTGGATACTGTCCTGACGGTGATGTCATTGCTGATGCCTGTGTGTTTCTGCTGTCAAACCAAGCGCGCTTTATTACAGGGGTAAATCTACCTGTAAGTGGAGGTGCCGAGTTGGGCTACCGCAGAAATGTGTGACAGATTTTTTTATATTAACTATAATTAGCTTGCATTTGAAAAGCAATTTATCTAAGTTTGGCGCGCAGTTGTAGACTGCTTATAAATAATACATCAATCATGAGCCAGAAATTTATATATAATACCCGTTATCCTTCTGTTGAAGATCTAAAGATTAAAGCGAAGAAAAGGATTCCCAAATTTGCATTTGATTATTTGACCGGAGGAGCCAATGAAGAATTGAACCTTGCCAGAAATGAAAACGATTTTGATAATATTCTGTTGAAGCCTCAATATCTGCTTGCGAGTGAAGAAATAGACCTTTCGGTCGAACTATTCGGTCGCCGTTACAGTGCGCCGTTTGGGGTTTCGCCTATTGGACTTCAGGGATTGATGTGGCCGAATGCGCCAGAGATTCTTGCAAAAGCAGCTGCAAAAAATGATGTTCCTTATATTTTGAGTACTGTATCAACAAGTAGTATTGAACGTATTGCCGAGGTATCTGATGGGAAAGCGTGGTTCCAGCTCTATCATCCGACAGAAAACAGGTTGCGCGATGATATTATTCGACGTCTACAGGCTGTTGAATGTCCCGTATTGGTAGTTTTGGTCGATGTTCCTGCTTTTGGACTTCGTTATCGCGAGATAAAAAGCGGATTGTCTATGCCACCTAAAATGAGTATCGCCAATATCTTGCAAACTTTTGCCTGCCCGACTTGGGGGATAGAAACATTAAGACATGGAATTCCTTCTTTTGCAACATTGAAGCCTTATATGGAAAAAGGTCTTGATTTAGCTCAGCTGGGACAGTTTATGAATAGAACATTTACCGGTAAGGTAGATGTTGAGAAAATTAAAGCTATTCGCGATCTTTGGAAAGGGCCATTGGTGCTTAAAGGGATTGCCACCGACGAAGATATGCAGGCTTCTATCGCATTGGGCGTGGATGGAGTCATTGTCTCAAATCATGGTGGACGACAGCTCGACGCAAGTGAATCTTCGATCAATTCATTGATTCATTTGGCGAGCAACCCAGAATATAAAAATAAGATAAAAATCATGTTAGATGGTGGTATTCGATCGGGAGTTGACCTAGCCCGCGCCCATGCGGTTGGATCAGATTTCAATTTTATGGGAAGACCATTTATGTATGGCGTTGGCGCATTGGGCAATGAAGGTGGGGAACATACAATCAATATGTTCAAGACACATTTGTATCAGGTTATGAAGCAATTGAGTCTTTCAAAGATTGAAGATTTGCCGCAACGTCTACAAGCTGTCCTGTAACCATTGTAGCAGCTCGAGTTTTCGATCCAGCGTTGAGGTGGGAATCAGGCTCACCATAGAAAGAAGAGAATGTCTCTTATGTTTGTATGAAGCAAATGTAGGAGACATTTTTTGTTTTATAGTTTGACATAAAAGCTAGTTGGCTTTGATGTAATATGATTAAGTTTTCGATATAGCAAACGGAGATCAATCGGTGGCCAAATTCGCGATTTTAACAGTGCTTGTTCAGTGCTCGTTCAGTGCTTGTTCAGTGCTTGCTCAGTGGAGACTGAATAAACAATGACTAATTACTGTCCAAATATTGAATAAAAATTGTTTTTTCACCTAATTTGGTATGAGTATGTTTCCTTGATAATGTTTATCTTTAATATCTATAACATTATCAAGCAATTATGGCAATCGTTAAAAATGGTGTTAATGGAACTGTTTCCGGGAAAGCAGGTTCTGTTGTATTTGTGTCGACTAAAACAGGAAATTATGTACGATCTCTCCCTCGTGTTAAAAAACGGGAGCCCAGTCCTGAGCAACTGCTCAGTAGAAAACGCTTCAAAATGGTGAGGTCACATATTAGCCAGTTAAAACCGATCATCAATATGGGGTATAAAGCGTACAGCTATCCTAAACGGGCATACGATGTCGCGATGTCTTATAATTTGAAAGAAGCGCTTATCCAGGAAGAAAATGGTTTTTTGATTGACTGGCAGAAATTTATGATTGCCAAAGGAAGCCCCAATCCCATCACTTCCTACACAATGGATTTTGACAAAGAAAACCAAGTACTTCAGGTTACCTGGGAATATGACGCCTATCTGGAGGAAAAGTTCAATACCAGAACTTACGATTCCTTCTTGGTCCTGTATAATGTAGCGGATAACGGGAACGGATATTCACTTGTCATGAACGACTTCAAAGGTAGTTTACTATCTGGCAAACAACATATTGAAATGCCAAAACATAGAAAGGAAGTGACCTATCAGGTGTATATCTTTTTTATCGAGAGTTACGGTGGAGGTAATACAGACAGTCTGCATTTGGGTTCAATAACGATTTGAGTATACATAGTGCTGACACGATCGTGTATTATAATATAGCATAAAAAAGGGCTATCCACATTCGGCTAGCCCCTTTTTATCCACATTGGAAATAGTTTACCAGTCGATATTTCTATTGTCTGTTGAACCTACTTCCCATTGTTCGCTCACTTTACCGCTGTTGGCATCTTCTGGTCTGGCGTATGCCGAACCGGCGGCGATACCTTGTTCAAGTTCGATCGTCGTCATGTTTATTCGAGGGGCGATGTATGCTAATTTCTTTTCCATAATACCTTTTTTATCCTTGCTGAATTTCTATTGTTATGCTCAGCGTGTATTTAATTTTTAAGATTATTGATCTATTTATTGACTAATGGTGACTACTGACAAGGGATTTTCTTCTTTCCAGCACCTACACCTTTGATAATTGTACGTCCATCAACAAGTTGGGTCACTTTTACGGTGTTGCTTTGTGTTGCACTCCAAGGGAATGTGTTGAAGCTGTTGCCATTAACGAGTTTAAGTTCATATAGAGGACCGCCGGATGTTTTGCTACCAAACATGGTAACCTGGCCAGTTCTGCTGATGACAAGCTTGATCAATGGGGCTGCACTTGTACCTTTCATGTTGTAGACCTGATCAATTCTTTTACCAGTTTCAATATTGTTGCCTGCGTATTTGCTTCCATCAACAAACTGGATGTTTTGAGCAGAAGAGGCACCCACTTCAAATTGAATTTCTTGTTTCGCCAATTTGACACCATTTACTTCCATGTTAAATGCATTGTCCAGTTCGGTAATGTCGAAAACAAAGCCATAGTCTGCCGCTGGGGCAGTGAAATTTCTATCGATTGTCGTTCCATTGGCATAGAATTTTCCATCTTTCATAATACCCGTTTTACCTCCCGATGTAGTTGCCGGATAACTCCAGTCCAGGCCATTGCTGGTTACATTTTGTGTGCAGGTTCTGAAATTGAGTTTCAGATCGTATTTCTGTCCGGGATTGATCTTAACATTTGGAATGGTGATGTTTGTTTTAGTCTCATCATCCAGTGTTAGACTACCGAGCATCAGTGTTCCATTGCTGGTTGCCGGGTGGATCAATAAAGAGGGGTTACTGATCACGGTACGCAGGCCATTTCCTAAAGCCGGGAATTGCGTGGTCACGCCTGCGTTGTTCAAGCCATTGTAGGTTAGTGTTTGGTCTGAGAATTTCAAATTTGCACTACCATGACTAGGTTTTAATACGGCAGTCCCGATTTGAGTAATAGCTCCGGTCATACTTGGATCCATGGTCAATGTTGTGGTGATTTGGCTAAACCGGTGTTTTAATACAACATTTAAGTTATTTACACCACTTTTTAACGTTAATGTGCCCGTGTAATACATCAAATCACCACTTATATTGTCTAAGCTGGCAGTGGACAGTGTATTTTGATTGTTGATACCCGGTAATGCTGTGGTACTATTGATCGAATAGGCAATGAACGTGTAAGATTTTCCAGCGTCAAGAACGATACCTGCAGCAGTAGCTTCCTCACCATAGCTATAAATCTTTTCCGTTACGTAAGCGCCTTGGTTGTCATAGACAACAACTTTATATTTAACGTTTTTGTCCAATGGCTTCTCTTGTGTCTGGACAGCCGCTAGTTTGGGGGTGGACGAAGCGACGAGGCTTTTTGTGATCGCTGAATTGTTTGTTAGGACCACGTCGACAGAACCACCGTTTTCAAGCGGTACTGTCATTTCCTGTACATCAGGTGCATCGATTGATGTGCGTGAAGCTTTTGCAGATGCTTGCTTTTGAACAGCATTGTTGTCCGTTTCAGTGTAAGCTTCTACACCCGAAAGATTGACTTTAACGACAGTTTCTCCTGTCAATGCGGTGTTTTCTCCACTTTTGTTACAGGAGTAGAGACTAAGTGCGAAAGCACTGCAACCCAGCATGAACAGGTTAGTCAGTCGGTGATGGGGGATTAGATTCATGTTAATTGACATTTTGTTTTGTTATTGATTTTTTGATTTAGTTATTGATTTATTTGTTGTACTGTTTTTGCAGGTGTATGCCTGTTTATGTTTAAAATGTGGTATACGATTGCTTTTTTTGTTGCTATTATTTTTTATCGATGCAATTATATAAATAGCATTTTACTTAATATGACGTATTTGTATTATCTTATTTTTCTTATAGAGAAATATCTACAATACAACTATTTGCTGCTTTAAGGCTGTTTAAACATGTTTTATGCTGTTTTTCTGTAAATTACAATTCGTTTTATTTGAATAATAATTTACTTGTAATTAATATTAGTATCGAGTGATTGTTCTTTGTTGGGTTATGCGGTTTTGTGTGGATTTAAGGTTAAGAAAAGCGTTCGATAGAGGGCAACTGTTCCATTGTTTTTTAGGAAGAATAGGATGTGATGATCGCAATAGATTTCTGAGACTAAGCGGAGATTTTAATTTATTTTTTTAAATTTGTGCATTCATGAGGTTAATTGTTTTCATATTGATAGCATATATTATGGGACTTTCTTTTGTTCCCTGCAGTGATTCTACCAATCGCTGCGAGCAGACTGCTATGGAAAGACAATTAAACCAAACTCATAACCATAATGATGACGCGTCCGATGCCTGTTCGATTTTCTGCTATTGCAATTGTTGTAGTGGAAATATAACGGCTTATGCGTATCAATTTCCGCAAATAGATGGTGTCCCGGTTTCAATTTATTTTGATAATCGTAATCCTGTCCTCAATACAGCGATTGTTTCCAGTTATTTTGGGAGCATCTGGCAGCCGCCAAAGGTTAATGCTTAATTTTTCGTAAAAATTCTAGAAACAAATCTGATAGAGCATGCTATGCTGTTCTTTATTCAGCTTTGTGCTCGGAATACGCTTGTTGTATGGTATTACGACAAAAGATGAGCTATTCTAACGAGCTATTATTTAAGCATTAATCACGTATAATTGTGTTAGATCATATTATAAAATTTAGCATTAAGAACAAGATCATTATCGGTTTAATGACCTTGTTGCTTATCATTTGGGGGGCATGGAGTGCAACGAAACTGCCAATCGATGCCGTTCCCGATATTACCAATAATCAAGTCCAGATCTTTACCTCTTGTCCAACGCTTGCCGGGCAGGAAGTGGAACAATTGGTTACTTTTCCAATTGAACAAAGTATTGCAACTGTACCCAAAATTGAGGAGATCAGGAGTATTTCGCGCTTTGGACTTTCTGTCATTACTGTTGTTTTTGACGATGATGTAGATATCTATTTTGCCCGTCAGCTGATTGGTGAGCGTTTAAAAGAAGCGGTGGATCAGATTCCACAAGGTATTGGTAAACCTGAGCTGGCTCCAGTGAGTACTGGACTAGGAGAAGTATATCAATATATTATACATCCCAAAAAGGGAAGCGAAAAGAAATACAACGCAAAAGATTTGCGCACCATGCAAGATTGGATTGTTGCCCGTCAGCTCTATGGCACACCTGGAATTGCCGAGGTCAATAGTTTCGGTGGTGAGCTCAAACAATATGAAGTAGCTGTTGATCCGAATAGACTTAAGGCGATGAATATCACCATTCCAGAGCTATTTACTGCCCTGGAGAAAAACAATCAAAATACAGGTGGTGCCTATATTGATAAAAAACCGAATGCCTACTTTATTCGGGGAATTGGGCTGGCGACCTCCTTGGAAGATGTCAGAAATATTGCCATCCGAAAATCTGGAGCAATACCGATTTATGTTAAAGATGTTGCGGATGTACGTTTTGGTCATGCTGTGCGCTATGGTGCCTTGACATACAATGGTGAGGTTGATGCTGTGGGAGGTGTCGTCATGATGCTAAAGGGTGAAAACAGCAATGAGGTGGTCAACCGCGTGAAAGAAAAACTACCGACTATTCAAAAGTCGCTACCTGACGATGTGGTTATAGAGCCTTATTTGGATCGGACAGACCTCGTTGGGCGTGCGATAAGTACCGTTGAAAAAAATCTGATTGAAGGTGCCCTGATCGTCATTTTTGTCCTGGTCTTATTTCTTGGGAATTTGCGTGCGGGTCTTATCGTTGCTTCGGCAATTCCACTGGCGCTGCTATTTGCACTTGGACTGATGAACGTCTTCGGCGTAAGCGCCAATTTAATGAGTTTGGGCGCGATAGATTTCGGTTTGATTGTAGACGGAGCCGTCATTGTGGTGGAAGCTACACTACACCATTTAGGCTTACGAAAGTCTACCGAGAAATTGACCCAGGCCGAAATGGACCATGAGGTATTTGAGTCTGCTTCAAAGATTCGTACCAGTGCAGCCTTTGGTGAGATTATTATTCTTATTGTCTATATTCCAATTTTAACATTAGTGGGTGTTGAAGGGAAAATGTTTCGTCCAATGGCACAAACAGTTGGGTTTGCTATTTTCGGCGCATTGATTCTCTCGTTAACCTATATCCCCATGATGTGCGCTCTGTTCCTGCCGAAAAAACACAGCGACAAGAAAACGTTGAGCGACCGGATGATTGCGGGACTGCAACGTATTTATGAGCCTTTATTACAAAAAGCCATTCGGTTTAAATACCTAATCGTGAGTTTAACCGTTGCCATTTTTGCTTTGTCGGCCTTCTTTTTTAAGAATATGGGAGGCGAATTTATTCCACAATTGCAGGAAGGTGATTATGCATTCCATTGCATACTTCCCCAGGGAAGCTCACTTTCGCAAAGTATCGAAACCTCGATGCAGGCATCCCGGATTATCAAAGAGTTCGATGAAGTGAAGATGGTTGTCGGTAAAACAGGAGCTGCTGAGGTACCAACAGACCCTATGCCACCGGAAGCGACAGATATTATGGTGGTATTGAAGCCTCAAAAAGAGTGGAAGTCGGGCCGTTCTTATGAAGAACTGGGGAGCGCTATTCTGGAGAAACTAGAAGTAATTCCGGGTGTCTTCTTCGAAAAAAACCAACCTATTCAAATGCGTTTTAATGAACTAATGACGGGTATCCGTCAGGATGTTGCTGTAAAGATCTTCGGTGAAAACATCGATTCGCTGGCCGCTTACGCCAATGTGGTTGCCGCGCAGATTCAATCCGTTCAAGGGGCGACTTCGCCACAAGTGGAGCGTGTATCCGGCCTCCCACAAATCAATATCGTTTATGACCGCACCCGTATTGCAAATTATGGCTTGACAATTCAGGACGTCAATGACGTGGTGAGTACTGCTTTTGCCGGTCGAAGCACGGGACAGATCTATGAAAATGAACGTCGCTTTGATTTGGTCGTCCGGTTAGATACAACGCATCGAAACAGCATTGATGATGTGCGTAACCTGATGATTCCTACAGATACGGGTACGCAGATTCCGCTTTCTCAGGTCGCTGCCATTGATTATAAATTGGGGCCGGCCCAGATCAGCCGCGAAGCGGGTAAACGAAGAATTGTGATTGGATTTAATGTGGCCGGGCGTGATGTTCAAACCGTCGTAAAAGATATCCAACAACAATTGGCTGCAAATGTAAAACTTCCTGCAGGGTATTATTTCACCTATGGGGGGCAGTTTGAGAATTTACAGAAGGCGAGCTCACGCTTGTTGATTGCTGTGCCAGTTTCCTTATTGCTTATTTTTATGCTGTTGTATTTCACGTTTCATTCCTTTAAGCAGGCGACGCTTATTTTTACTGCAATTCCAATGAGTGCTATAGGGGGTGTATTTGCGTTGATGTTGCGCGGCATGCCTTTCAGTATTAGTGCCGGTATCGGTTTTATTGCCTTGTTTGGCGTAGCCGTACTCAATGGTATCGTTTTAATTGGGACATTCAATCAGTTGAAAAAAGAGGGTGTCGATGATATTTTTCAACGCGTTAAAGAAGGTACGTTGACTCGTCTGCGTCCAGTACTCATGACTGCGACCGTGGCTTCACTGGGCTTTTTACCGATGGCAATAAGTACAAGTGCCGGCGCTGAAGTTCAGAAACCTTTGGCAACGGTTGTTATTGGCGGATTGGTAACGGCAACTTTCCTGACCTTGTTTGTGCTACCCTTATTGTATATAATTTTTAATTCTAAATTGAATATGAAACGAAGTAGAGGTGCTAAGACCATCGTCACAATACTTGCTTCCCTATTTATGGCTTTGGGATCTCAGGTGTTTGGACAGGAGCGCATTTCTGTCACAGAAGCTGTAGAAACTGCGCTGAAGAACAATCGTCAGTTTCAGATCAACCAGGCTGAAATCGTGGGCGCTGGTTTCAATGTTAAGACGGCGACTGAAATTCCCAAGACCGGGATTTTTGCAGAAAATGAAGATTACCGTCCTACGGATAAGGCCGGCTTATTGAAAATTGGTATAACGCAAAGTATTGCCTGGCCTGGACTCTACACTGCGCGTAAGGCGTATTTTAAAGAACAACTAAAATATGCGAACCTAAATACAGATGTATTGAAAACTGCGATTACCAAAGACGTGAGGACAGCCTATTTTCAGCTCTGGTATCTTCAGGATCGCCAAAAACTGTACATGGAGTTGGATAGTATCTATACCGCCATGTTCAAAGCAACTGAACTTCGCTTTAGAACAGGTGACGTAGCTGCGCTGGATAAGATCGCGGCTGAAGCAAAGCTGAAAGAGTTGCAGGCACAACTTGTTCAAAACAAAAAGGATATCATTATTCAGCAACAGCAATTGATGATGTTGTTAGACCGTAATGAGTGGATGCTCCCATTGGATCAATCCTTGGAGAAGATTGTCGTGGACGCAAGTCCATCAGATGAAACGGCGCATCCTTTACTGGTTTTACAGCAGCAAAATGTAAATATCGCTTCATCAAACATCAGTGTTCAGAAAAATACCAATAAGCCTGAGTTCTCGGGTCGATTTTTCTCCCAACGTGTTTGGGGAGCCAAAGATCCATTATCGGGATTCTCGGTCTCCGCATCCTTCCCGGTCTTTAGCTTGGGCGCCTATAAAAGTAAAGTGAAGGTTGCCAACGCTGAAATGGAAGTTCAACAGCGTAAGTTGGAATATGATACGCAGGTATTCCAGACAAATAAAGGGAATGCACTTGCTGAAATTGACAAGAATAGTGCATTGCTGCAATTTTATGAGTCTTCGGGGTTAAAACAAGCTGATGCAATTATTAAAGCAGCTAGTTTGGGTTATAGAACGGGGGAGATCAATTTTGCTGAATTAAGCCAATTTTTAAGTCAGGCCATTGGCATTCGCCAGAATTATTTAGAAGTCCTCAATCAGTATAATCAATCAGCAATTCAATATAATTACTTCAATAACAAATAAGGCAACAATGAAAGTTTTCATAAAGATATTTATCGTATGTGTAGCCGTTACTGTTTTTTACGGTTGCGGTTCTAATGAGTCGGAGCGTAAAGGTCAACCGGAAGAAAAGGAAGTACCCAAAGCCGAAGCGGAGCATGAGGAAGGGCCGGTTACGGTGGCGGCATTGAGTGCTGCACAAATAAAGGCTGTGGGAATCGTTTTTGGAGGGATTGAAGAGAAGGAACTAACAGCTACCATTAAGGCCAATGGACTTTTGAGTGTACCCAATAACAATAAAGCGAATGCGACGGCGCTTTATGGTGGTGTTGTAAAGACATTGAATGTGCAGCTGGGGGACAATGTGCGTAAGGGGCAGGTGATCGCTACGATTACCAACCCCCAGTTTGTACAATTGCAGGAGGAATATGTATCCCTGGCAAGTAAGATTACCTTGGCCGAACAAGAAATGGCAAGGCAACAGGAACTCAATGAAGGCAATGCAGGCGCACGGAAAAATCTGCAGGCCGCAACAGCAGACTTCAACAGTTTAAGGGCCCGAAAGGCTTCTTTGCAACAACAGATCCAATTGATGGGTATTAACCCCAATAGCGTGAATCTGTCCAATATGCGAACTTCACTGGCCGTAACAAGCCCTATCAATGGAACAGTTAGTAATGTTTTTGCGAAAATAGGGAGTTATGTGGATGTCTCTTCTCCGGTGATCGAGATTGTTGACAATAGTCTGTTGCATTTGGATCTGCAGGTATTTGAAAAGGATCTACCTTTGGTTAAAGTCGGACAGCTCATCAACTTTCAGCTGACCAACAATCCGGATAAGACCTATACCGCTAAAGTTTTTACAATTGGATCTTCATTTGAAAATGACAGCAAGACCATCGCTGTACACAGTACGGTTGTGGGCAGCAAAGTGGGGTTGATTGATGGGATGAACATTACGGGTATGATCGGTGTCAAAAATGTGCGGACTCCGGCTGTTCCGAATGACGCAATCGTGGAGGCTGACGGCAAGTATTATATTTTTGTGGAGACCAACAAGAAACCGGAAGAGCATGAGGAGGGGCATGACGATCACGGGCATGCACACGATGAAGGTGAAGCAAAACATGCACATAAAAATGAGCAAGAAGCCGGGCAGCATGGAGAAGAACAGGCTAAAAACATCAATTTTGAAAAAATTGAGATTCAAAAAGGCGTATCTGCTTTGGGATATACTGCGATTACCCCGGTTACAGAAGTGCCTGCTGGAACAAAAATTGTTGTGAAGGGTGCTTTTTTTATCAATGCCAAAATGAGCAATACAGGTGGGCACGAACATTAATTGACCGTATTTGTTAACATAATCAAAGCAAGTGATGGAACATAAACATCGTTATGATGCACAAGGCAGGCAGCTTTGTTGTACACAGACAGAAAAAATATATAATCAGGCTGGAGCTGAGGATCTTATTGGGAAAGCTCCGGCTTCCAGCCAAGGTCATGACCATAGCCATGATGAGGACGGTCACGATCACTCGACGGCAGGGGCCAGTCAGATGCAGTTATTTCTACCTGCGCTAATTTCTTTTATCTTACTCATTGCTGCTATAGCCATGGATAATTGGATTGCACAATCCTGGTTTAAGGATTGGGTCCGTACAGGCTGGTACATATTAGCTTATCTACCGGTTGGGTTTCCTGTTATCAGGGATGCTTTAAAGAGTATAGCCAAAGGGGAAATCTTTTCGGAGTTTTTGTTAATGAGTATTGCTACCATAGGCGCTTTTGGGATCAAAGAATACCCCGAGGCTGTAGCGGTAATGTTGTTTTACGCCGTAGGAGAGGTGTTTCAGACCTTGGCGGTAAGTAGGGCTAAAAGTAATATTAAGGCTCTACTGGATCAGCGTCCGGATGAGGTGACCATTTTGGAGAATGGAAAGAGCAAAGTGATCAAAGCTGCCGATGCAGGTATTGGAGCAATAATTCAGCTGAAACCTGGTGAAAAGCTTGGGCTTGATGGTGAATTGTTGTCTGAGCAAGGTGCATTTAATACAGCTGCGCTGACTGGCGAGAGCAAGCCAGATACAAAGATGAAGGGTGATGTTGTACTGGCTGGAATGATTAATATGAACACCGTGAGCCTAATTCAAGTGACAACAGCATATCAGGACAGCAAGTTGAGCAAAATCCTCGAGCTCGTACAGAACGCAACGGCTCAAAAAGCACCCACAGAGCTGTTTATTCGCAAATTTGCTAAGATTTATACCCCAATTGTCGTGTTTTTGGCCATTGGAATTTGTCTCCTGCCTTACTTGTTTGTGGATCAATATGTATTTAGCGAATGGTTGTATAGGGCTCTCGTGTTTTTAGTGATCTCTTGCCCCTGTGCACTCGTCATTTCAATTCCTTTGGGGTATTTTGGTGGAATTGGTGCTGCAAGTAGAAATGGTATACTTTTTAAAGGCAGTAATTTTTTGGATGCGATGGCAGCTATCCGCCATGTCGTGATGGATAAAACCGGAACAATGACTGCCGGCGTTTTTAAAGTGCAGGAAATTAAGCTACAGGCCGGTTACGACGAAGCAAGGATTTTAAAGCTCGTCAATAAAATAGAGAGCCACAGTAGCCATCCAGTTGCAACAGCGATTAGAGAATATGTCGGTCCGATCGATGAGTCTGTCGATCTCAATACCATAGAAGAAATCCCTGGACATGGACTAAAAGCTATGGCTGATGGCAAAGTGTTGCTGGTGGGCAACTTTAAATTGCTGGACAAATTTAATGTAGTCTATGATATCGATCCCAATAGTATCGTATATACGACCATCGCGATCGCTTTAGATGGTAAATTTGTAGGATTCATGACCATTGCTGATAGCATCAAAGCGGATGCTGCGCTTACCATACAGCTACTGCATAAACTCGGTGTAAAAGCCACAATGCTGAGCGGGGACAAGACGACTGTTGTCGCCTATGTTGCCAAGGAACTTGGAATAGATCAGGCCTATGGCGATCTGCTGCCGGAAGATAAAGTGAATAAAGTCAGGGAAATAAAGGGACTAAACGAATCTGTTGCTTTTGTGGGGGATGGCGTTAATGATGCTCCGGTTGTCGCACTGAGCGATGTTGGAATAGCGATGGGGGGACTGGGCAGTGATGCGACGATCGAGACGGCAGATGTCGTGATACAAGATGATAAACCTTCGAAAATTCCAATGGCGATTCGCATTGGAAAAGAGACGAAAAAAGTCGTTTATCAGAATATAGGCCTTGCCTTCATAGTTAAGGGGATCGTGTTGATTCTTGGCGCTGGGGGATTGGCAACGATGTGGGAGGCAGTCTTTGCCGATGTTGGCGTATCGTTGATTGCGATATTGAATGCCATAAGAATTCAGAAAATGAAATTTTGACATTTAGCATCAAGTTGCACCCGCCCTTTTCATTGGATGAAATGAAGGGTGGGTGTATGCCTATTTTTATTAGCCATCATCTAAAACACTAAATATATTAGTATATTTGGGCGTGATTTTTATGTAATGACGAAAGAGCAAATTGCCGGATTGCTTGAAGGAGTACCTTCAGCAGTCGGCGTATATTATATTTATGATAAGCATGATGCGCTAATTTATGTGGGCAAGAGTATCGATATTAGAAATAGGTTATTGCAGCATTTTAGAAGTACAGATTTTAAGGAACGTAAAATCCAAGGAGCAGCCTGCAGAGTTGGATTTGAACTGACCGGTCATGAATTACTTGCGTTATTGTATGAATCTGACCTGATCAAAAAACACCAACCCTACTACAATCGAGCGCAGCGTCGAACTTACTATGGATTTGGCCTTTATCTGGCTGTGAATCCGTCAGGTTATCAAGTCTTGCAGGTTGAGACACTTGATCCCGAACGTGAAGAGTTAATGACTTTTTCGAGTTACCAGGAGGGGCGGGAGCAATTATTTCATATAGTGGAAGCTTATCAGCTGTGTCAAAAAATAAACAAGTTACAGACGTATACGAAACATTGTTTTCAGTATATGTTGAAGACCTGCAAGGGGGCTTGTATTGCGCAGGAGCTTCCAGAAGACTATAATCGAAGAGTGCAGGAATTTGTCGTCTCTTCGGAGCTTCCGCTGGGCGAAATATTTTTGGAATTTTTAGGGCGTAATCCCAATGAAAAGGGCCTTGTTTACTTGTTGGACGGTCGGTATAAAGGATTTGGCTACTGCAATAAGCGTGTTTCTAGCGAAAAGAAAAAGCGAGAAGCCATCGTCTTCAAGGCCGAGAACAGAGATGTTAGACGTATTTTGAGACGCTATTTCAAACTCAACCCTGTTTAAATTTTTAACAACACTGATTTACTGGCTTGATACACCAGTAAATCAGTGTTTCACCTTTGGTAAAAACTTTTTGTCGTTCTCATCGGAATCTTTATAGTAGGCTCGCGCTTCGTCCAGTTTATGATGCATTTCTTCACGTACGTTGTGGTATCCTTGTACATGGTATACATTCTGCATTTCCTGTGGATCTTTTTCTAGATCGTATAATTCCCACTCATCTTTGTCATAATAGAAATGGATCAGTTTGTACCTTTCGGTACGAATTCCATAATGTCGTTTTACCATGTGAATGGAAGGATACTCATAATAGGTGTAATATACGGCATCGCGCCATTGCTTTTCTTTTCCATTGAGTAGGCCACGAAAAGATTTTCCCTGCATATCTTTCGGGATTGCAAGTCCTGCATAATCTAGGATTGTTGGGGCAAAATCGAGATTCTGGACAAGTGCTTTTGAGGATTGGCCAGCTTTAATTTCTGCTGGATAGCGGATCAATAAGGGAGTTCGAAGCGATTCCTCATACATAAAACGTTTATCAAACCAACCATGTTCACCTAGATAGAATCCTTGGTCTGAGGTATAAATGACAATGGTATTTTCGTCAAGTCTATTATCTTTCAGAAATTCCAATAGGCGTCCAACACCATCGTCTACCGCTGCAACGGTACCCAGGTAATCTTGCATATAGCGTTGATATCGCCAGCGCATCAGGTCTTCTTTGGACATGCTGGGATATTTTATCTTAAAATCTGCCATAATTGGGTTGTATATTGAATCCCATGTTGCACGTTGTGCTGCGGTCATTCTTCCTAAGTTTCCATTAAAGGCAGCTTTATCCCAAGATAGATATTCTTTTAGTCCCAATTCATCCATTAGCGTAGGCGGTATCTTATTGTCACCAGCCCAGTTCATGTGTTTAAGGATATTCATTTCCGCGGTTTTTGCGGCGGTTCCTCTTCCTTCGTAGGTGTCGAATAGATTGTCCGGTTCTTTATAGGTTTTTGATGTATATTGTTGAATATGCCGTAAAGCAGGTAGCCATTCTCGGTGTGGCGCTTTTTGATGATAAAGCACACAGAATGGTTTACTAGTATCTCTTTTAGCGATCCAATCTAAGGTCATATCGGTGGTGAGATCCGATACATAGCCTGGCATTTGTTGTTTCACACCATTGATAATGAAGTTAGGATTATAATATTCGCCCTGGTCGATAAGTACCGCGGAGTAGTTGAATCCTTGTGGCAATCCATCCATGTGGATTTTACCAATTAATGCTGTTTGGTACCCATTTTTTTGAAGAATCTTGGCAAAGTTGTCCTGATTCCAGTCGAATTTTGCCTCATTATCAATTTTCCCATTCATATAACTGTGCTTTCCCGTTAAAAGTACAGCCCGACTGGGCGCACATAATGAATTTGTCACGGTCGCACGTGTGAAAATGGCACCTTCCTTTGCTAATCTGTCAATATTGGGTGTTTCATTTAATCCGTAACCATAAGCGCTGATCGCTTGATAACCATGGTCATCACTCATGATATATACAATATTTGGATGCTTTTTTGTCTGCTCTTTTTGTGCCAATGCCCAAAAAGGTACACATGCGTACAAGGTGAACGTAAGAATATAATGATGCAATTTCATGGTTAAGGTTTGTATGTGTTGCGACGATCGTTTTTACCACAAGCTAATATAGCTGTTTTCATTGAGACAAAGATGATGCTATTAGTTTAATGATACCTTTTACTATTTAAATGATTTGTTTATTTTATTATTCTGATAGAAATTTGCAGTATTGATAATTTTACTTATATATGAAGAAGAGTTTATCAGCACTTGCACTAGGGGGATTAGGGATAGGTATTACCGAATTTAGTATGATGGGGATGTTACCGGACGTTGCCCAAAGCCTGCAAGTTTCAATTCCGGAAGCTGGTTATCTCATTACCGCTTATGCTTTGGGTGTTGTTATTGGTGCTCCACTATTGGTAGTTGCTATGAATCGGTTGTCGCCCCTTAAAACCCTGATTACCCTCATGGGATTATTTACCCTGTTTAATGGATTATCTGTGATTGCTCCAGACTACGGTCTTTTGCTGGTGTCGCGTTTTATTTCAGGATTGCCGCATGGTGCTTTCTTCGGTGTAGGGTCTGTCATTGCTAGTCGATTGGCCGATCCTGGGAAAGAAGCGCAGGCGGTAGCGACGATGTATTCGGGATTGACCGTTGCCAATTTATTTGGGGTTCCATTGGGTACCTATATAGGGCATCATTTTTCATGGCGTTATACTTTCTTATTGATTGTTGTCGTCGGTATTTTGACCATGTTAGCCTTAAAGTTGTGGATGCCTAAAATGAAAGCAGCACCTAAAAATAATCCCTGGAAGGACTTTGGCATTTTTCGCAATGTGAATGTCTGGTTTATGGTTTTATTATTTTCAGTGGCCCCAGGGGCGTTGTTTGCCTGGATAAGTTATATTGCTCCGCTGATGACTGAAGTGTCTGGGATTGCTGATAAATACCTGCCGTATATTATGGTGTTGGCTGGATTGGGTATGTTTGTGGGGAATTTGATCGGCGGGAAGTTGACGGATACTTTTTCGCCAACAAAGGTGGTCGTAGCCGTATTGGTGGTTCAGATTTTATGTATGCTGGCTATTTATGGCCTGTCCGACAACGTTGGGATATCCTTGGTGATGACTTTTTTAACCGGAGTCACTACTTTTGCGCTTGTACCTTCGTTAACCCTATTATTGCTTAATTCGGTAAAGAGTGATGCTGAAATGTTGGTTGCTTCTCTGGGGCCTGCATGTTTTAATATTGCGAATGCGTTGGGTGCTTTTTTAGGTGGTGTGCCTATTAATCAAGGCTATGGTTACACTTCTCCAGCTTTGGTTGGTGCGGTAATGGCGGCATTAGGGATAGTCATTTCTTTATGTTACATCCAACGAAGCAAAAAGCAGCCGACTATGGATAACAAAGAAGTTCTTGAGGATGCCGTTGGTCAACTTTCATAACCCTTCATGTCGTCTTGAAATTTGTTGTCGGTCCTAAGAAAATAGCGAATAGAATTGATGTTAACCAATATTTCCACCAATTCTATTGAAGATAGACTTAAATTGAACATCGATATTTTCCCCCAGGTACATGCGCTTGGCCCGGCGTTTTATAGGATTTCGTTGGTTCAATAGGAAGGAAACTGTGGTTGTATTCTCTTGAGGTAGTACAATTTTGGAATTTTGCCTTAAATAGAGTTTTAACAAAGCCATTCCGGCGGATTGTTTATTGGCGACAATAAGACCTTCTCCCAAAGTGGGAAGATAATAGCCGCGGACAGTTTCGTTCTCCACATAGACAAAGCCAGCCGTGAAATGTGGTTCTATTTCGAACCGTCTATTTTCGGCAGCAGTTTTCTGGTCGAGTGCCAAAAGTTGCTCGCTATAACGGGATTGATAGTGCTGTATGCTGTGGTCCGGTTCTTCAAGCTGAGTGATCTGTATATCCTCAAAGAAAAGATAGGAAGAAGATTCCTTAAAGCCGAGTTTTGTGTAAACTGGTGCGCCCATATCCGTTGCAATGAGTTGGATGCTCTTGCATTTTTTGCTATTTGCTATACGAATAAGTTCTTGGGTGATGTGTTTCCCATAGCCTTTTCCTCTTTCATCGGCAGAAACGATAATATGTCCCAACCAGGCTACGTTACTATGGATAATGGTCGTACCTATGGCGACAATTTTCTGATCGACCAGGAGTTTTATGGGAAAACAAAAAGGGCTTTCTATATAGTGTTGTATTTTGATCGTGATATTGCCCCATCCTTCCGGACTTAGCGTTGTAATTATGGGAAGATCGGAAAACTGAATAGGATCAAAATTCATGTAGCCTCTATTTTATTGCGGTTTTATTGTACTTGTTTTTATATTCAAGGGGGGATAGTCCCGTAAACCGGCGGAATATTTCACGAAAAGCCTTTACGTCAGTATACCCAATAGCGTACATTACTTCATTTACCGTTTTCCGCGAGCTTTCCAATTCCTTTTTTGCCGATTCCACTTTTATCCGTTGAAGATATTCCACAGGTGTATTACCTGTCGCTTTAATAAATCTACGGTCGAAATTCCGGCGTCCGACGGTGAATTTTTCAGATAACTTCTCCATGGAGATTTTTTCTGAGAAGTTATTCTCGAGATAGTCCTGTGCACGCATGACCATTTCATCGCCATGTGACTTTTGACCATTAAAGATCATAAAATCGGATTGCGTTTGTCTGGCAATATCAATTTGAAATATTTTGGAGCAATAAATCGCTGTCTGTCTGTCGTAAAACTTTTCAACCAGGTAAAGGAGGAGGTTGAGGAAGGAATAACCGCCACCATTGGTATAGATTCCCTGCTCATCGGTAATAATTTGTTCAGTTTTTAAGTTGACTTTGGGGAAGAGCTTATGGAAGTTTGCTGCTGATTTCCAATGGATAGAGCAGCTTTTGTTATCTAAAAGTCCCGTGGATGCGAGCAGATATGCACCGGTACACATGCTTGCTACATTTGCTCCTTTGGCATGATGGTGTAATATCCATTCTGAAAGAACGCTATTCCCAGCTTCTATTACAGTAAAATTGGAAATGACAGCGGGTACAATAATGAGGTCTGTTTTTTGAATTGCAGTGATATCTTTCTGTGGCATGACCGTTAATAATCCATTGACAAAGTTACTCTGTTTAGAAACTCCTGCTAATTCTATAATAAATATAGGCTCCCTGTTCAGTTGATCGTAATAGCGGTTCGCTTCGATGAATACATGGTATGTTCCAATAATGCACGATATGGTATTAGGGCCTGTCTGACTGTTTGGAACTAAGATCGTTAGGTGTTTCATGTTGAAAGTTTATAAGATTGAATAAACGATAGTACGCTTATTTGATACTATTCAAATATACCGAAACGACTTGTCTAAATCAACCGCTGAGAATGTCTATTTTACACCCCTTTTTGTGTTTTGAACTCCACTATATTTGATCTATAAATTTAAATTAATACGACAGGATGGTACGAATGATCGCAATATATAAGACCCCTACGAATAGGGAGTTTTTTGACAAACACTATTTTGAGACCCATATTCCCTTGGCAAAAACGCTTCCTGGACTTATTCGTTATGAAGTGGCCAAAGGTGGAATTATGTCCACGACTGGACACAAAGATGTGTATTGTATTGGAACTTTATATTTTGAAAGTTTAGCAGCGATTAAAATAGCATTTGCGTCTGAAGAAGGAAAGGCGTGTGCAGTTGACCGAAGAATCTTGGCACCTCATGATCATGATGTTCAGATTTACATATTTGATTCGATTGAGGTATAGGAAGATAAGAAGTATGAGTTAATGGTTAAAAATACGAAGAATGATGAAAAAGGAAGATTTTAAAATGAGTATTACCGTTGATGCAGGTGCTCAACGCGTATTTGAAGCAATCAATAATGTCCGTGGATGGTGGTCTCAAAATATTGAAGGGCCAACTGCTGCTTTGCATGATGAGTTTATATATCATTATCAGGATGTACATCGTTGTCGAATACGAATAGAAACGATGGAAACAGATCGTAAAGTAGCCTGGCGGGTCCTCGAAAACTATTTTAAATTTACCCAGGATGAACGGGAATGGACTAATAGTTCCATTATCTTCGATATTGTTGAAGATGTAGGTACAACTACATTACATTTCACCCATCGTGGGCTTAATTCCCAGATGGAATGTTACAAGGTATGTCATGATGCCTGGACATATTACATAGCGGACAGCCTAAGACAATTGATTTTAACGGGGATGGGACAGCCTACTCCAAAGGAGGAAATAGCGCTGGACGCTATGGAAGAGAATCGCATACCACATGATCCTGGGACAAAAAGTATCTACCATAGATTGTTAATTGAAACTCCGGTAGAGACTGTTTACAAGGCGCTTACAACGGCGGAAGGACTAGCAGGCTGGTGGACACCAGATACGAAGGCAAAGCCAGAGATTGGTGCGATCCTGCGCTTTGGATTTGGTCCCAGCTATTTTAAAAATATGGAAGTTATTGCGCTGAAGCCTTATTCCAGGGTCGAGTGGCGCTGTGTCAAGGCATTTGAGGAATGGATTGGAACGACACTGACCTTTGAACTTGAACCTCAGCAAAAGGGATGTATGCTGCTGTTTCACCATGATGGCTGGACAAATTATAGTGCGGAATTCGCTTCCTGTAGTTTTGATTGGGCACTATTTTTCAGGAGTTTAAAATTTTTCTGTGAAAAAGGAAAGGGTTTTCCTTATCCCGAATTTAATGTATAAAATTCGGGAAGGGGCATAGTGTATTTTTGGTATAAAATGAGACTATCGCAATAGCTTGGCAATCGCATGCAGATAGTCTTTATTTTTAGAAAAATCATTATGTCCCTCCTTTGCCAACCGAATCAATTTATCCTGTTTTTTAAAGAATCTACTCAGTTTAATGGAAGAGTCAAAATAGACGGCTTTATCCTGGTCTCCGTGGAAGATGATCGTTCTACATTTTACTTTTTGTAATGCCGAAGCATTGTCGAAATGAAAGGGGAGCCCGCTTGTATCGAGCTCAGGAGCGATATGTTGCGTCCAATCTTCAAAACTATAGTAAGGTGCCTGAAGAATAAGTATTTTTGGGGCGTTATGCGAAGCAATAGTTGAAGCCAGTGCTGTACCCATCGATTGACCAATTATGATGATATGATCTTCCGGATAATGTTGTTTCAGGTTATCATAGACTATTTGCAGGTCACTATAAAGTAGTTCTTCATTGGTTACTTTACCTTCACTTTTTCCGTAACCTCGGTAGTCTAACATAAAAAGATCATAGCCGTTATCAGTATAGATATTCGCAATTTTACCCCAAGTGTCTACCGCCCCATTACTGCCATGCAAATAGAAAATTAGTCCTTTGCTCTTGTCTGCCTTAAACAAGATCCCATGGAGTTTAACATGATCTGCTGTTGTGATAAATTTTTCTTCATATTTGCCCTGAAAATGGAAGGTTGAATCTTGGAGCTTTTTGCTTGGAAATAGTTGTTCCTCAAGGATCTCATTCCAGTTTGGTTTCACTTTAGCCTTACTATTGGCTTGCGCATGTACTACGAGGTATGAAAAGATGAATAGCAGGAGTAATAGCATTGGACGTGACCAAATGTGACGATAGAATTTTGTTAATGCGGTGGTATTGTTTACGTGCATAAATATACTTGGTCTATGATTTTTATTTAAGTTACACATTTCTGTGGCATCCAGAAAATGTGGGAATTCATAGTTTTAGCGGTATCTTTCTTATAAACTTAATCTAGGTTAAGTTTACGCCTTAATCTAGGTTGTTGGAAGCAGACTTCTTCTTGTCGTACCTTTGAGATAGCAATTTAAAATGAAGTGATCATTTAGGCTTCAACTTAAATTCATCAAGAACGATAAAAAAGGAGATTATAACATGAAAAAATCAATTGAAAGAATTTTCCAACGTCCAGCTCAACCTGGCATGGTAGGAGATGGATTTCGTGTATTTAATATGATACCAGGGAATGGGATTTCCCAAAAGAGGATGAGTCCATTTCTTTTACTGGATTTCAATGCAGCATTTGATTTTGGACCTTCGGATCATATTAGAGGCGTGGATGTACATCCGCATAAAGGATTTGAAACCGTGACTATCGCCTACAAAGGTAGTGTAGCCCATCATGACAGTTCGGGGAATAGCGGTGTTATTCGTCCGGGTGATGTACAATGGATGACTGCCGGCGCTGGCATATTGCATAAAGAGTACCATGAAGAGGAATTTTCAAAGAAAGGCGGATTATTTGAAATGGTTCAGCTCTGGGTTAATTTACCAGCGAAAGATAAATCAACAGCGGCGCACTATCAGGCAATTACTGCCGATCAGATGGGGAAAGTCGTGTTGCCCGATGCGGCAGGGGTAGTCAATGTCATCGCGGGGAAATTTCAGGATATGGTTGGACCAGCGAGCACCTATACCCCTGTCAATCTGTTTGACATCAAATTGGAAGAACAGCATGAAACGAACTTTTTGGTTCCACAAAATCATAATACAGCGATGCTCGTTGTGAATGGCGAGGTTGTAGTCAACGGTGAACTTGCTAAGGAGCATAGCTTTGTCTTATTTGGTCATGATGGTGAAGAGATTTCGATAAGGGCAAATAAGAATGCAGTTTTACTTGTGTTAAGTGGTGAACCCATTGATGAACCTATCGTGAGTTATGGCCCATTTGTAATGAATACACAGGCGGAGATTTACCAAGCCTTTGAAGATTTTCAAGCTGGCAAGTTTGGCGTACTTGAATAAATGAAATAAATTTCCATACATGGCTTATATCCTTAATATGTAGGCCATGTATGGAAATCAAAATGTCCGTTAACTTGCATTTCTTGGGATTGTCGTGCTCAACGACTAAGAAAAGTTTTTTGGTCGTCTATCATAGCCGACATGCACGATGAGGACCAGTAGTGTACAACAAAAGCCGGTCAATACCACGCCATTCCATTGAAAGTATTTCCAAGCCAGGGAAGCCAAGTAACTACCCAATGATCCACCGGCAAAGTAACTAAACATATAGACTGTATTTAGTCGGTTGGTTGCCCCTAGATTTAAGGAAAAAAAGCAGATTGATTGCTGATATGCATGGATTGTAAACCCAGGTCGATTAAGATTACACCTGTTATTAATCCGATATAGCTATTCCCTCCGATGTAGAATAAAATCCAGCTCAATAGCAGGATAAATATGGAACCAAGAATAATGGTATACGTAGAAACACGCGTTGCAATCCGGCCGACCACTGATGCTGCCAGCGCGCCAACAGCCCCTATTAATCCGAAGGATCCCGCTACGGCAGAGCCTGCGTAGAAAGGAGCTTCCTGTAAATGAAATACTAATGTAATCCAAAAAGCACTGAATCCAGCAAAGCCTAAAGCCCCTCTGAGTGCAGATAGCCGTAATACCGGTTGAGTTTTTGTCAGATGGACCAAGGAGTGCATTAATTGGAGATAAGTACCTTGAAATGTCGGTTTTACATCAGGTAGTGCGAAAGCTAATAATAACATGAATAAAACCATTAATGCTATAGCTATATAATAGATTGCTTGCCATCCCCAGATATCGCCAATAAATCCAGCTGCGACACGGGAAAGCAGAATACCCAATAGTAAGCCACTCATGACCATTCCGATTGATGAATTGCGTTTTTCGGGAGCAGCTAGTTCGGCCGTGAGGGGAACGAGCATTTGAGGAACGACAGAGCTGAATCCAACCATAAAGCTTGCGATATAGAGCAACTCGAGGGTGGGAGCTAAGACCATAGCCAATAAGGAGACTACGATCAGCAGAAATATGGTTAATATTAATTTCTTTCTTTTTATCATATCTCCCAAAGGGACGATAAAGAGCAGCCCGGTTGCAAAACCGATCTGTGTGAGCATAGCAATCATGCTAATTGTAGCTTCACTAACGTGAAAGTCTTTTGCCATCAATCCCAAAAGCGGCTGATTATAATAGTTGTTGCCGACCACTATTCCCGTTGTCAAGGTAATAAGCCATAAAAGGGGCTTCGTAAGTACAGGTGTATGCCGCTTTGAGTCTACGTGAAACTCTATGTTTTGATTTGTTATGTCTGTTGTATGTATCATTTTGAATTTTATTTCCTTGGCTGCAAATTTACAGCGATCAGTAATGGAGGAATTGAAGAATTCGATCCATGAATTGAAGAATTGAAGTTTGATTAACCTAAATTGATCCAGAAGTTCGATAATTATGTACTGGATTAGCTATTGTGTTGCTGTTTTTTGACTTAAGTCATGGTTTTTCAGTTGCGAGGCGATTAGTTTTGGGACTTAAATTTTTTATCAAATGACAGAACTCGAGCATATTATTTGGATTTCTATTATTTTAATTGTGATCACATCAGTTAGGAGCCGTTTAAAACTAGCACTCCCCATTTTATTGGTTATCGTGGGACTTATATTGAGTTTGGCACAGTGCTTTCCGGTATTGGCGATTAATCCCGATATAATTTTTAATATAGTTTTGCCGCCAATTTTGTTTGATGCAGCCTGGAATACATCTATTCCGGATTTCAAACGGCAATTTTCTAAGATTTCTTTATTGGCAGTCGGACTGGTATTGATTACAACGACTGTTATTGCAGTTGTTGTTCATTCGATCATTCCAGGATTTAACTGGGCGATTTCCTTTGCGTTAGGGGCAATTATTTCGCCACCGGACGCGATAGCAGCGACGAGCATTGCGAAGGATCTTCCCCTATCGAGAAAATTAATCACGCTTCTTGAGGGGGAAAGTCTGCTTAATGATGCATCCGCATTAATTGCATTTAAGTGTGCGATTATAGCATTGGTAAGTGGTGGTTTTTCATTTTGGAATGCTGGATTACAGTTTGTGATAATGGGAATAAGTGGAGTGGCAATAGGTTTGTCGATCGGTTATGGGTTTGTAAAATTACATCGCTTTCTCCATGGCAATAGTAATGTCGAAACCTTTGCTGTGTTGTTGTTACCATTTGCGACATATAGCCTTGCTGAACATTTAGCCGCTTCAGGGGTCCTGGCTGTCGTCAGTTTAGGTATGTATATCTCCTGGAATTCCTTTTCCTTATTTAGCTCAGCAAGCCGTTTACAGATGAGCCATTTTTGGGATGTCATTATTTTTATTCTAAATGGACTCGTTTTTTTGATTTTAGGCATGCAGCTTCCCCACATTGTTGAAGCAATACCTCGTTCAGAAATAATCGTTCTGACTTTGTACGGCTTCTTGATCTTCTGTCTGTTAATTCTGATACGCTTAATTGTGACCTACTTTTTTCCGCTGTTTTCTTGTCGGGAAGATAAAGAGGATGCAGCTTTTCAATGGCGATTTCGAAAGGAGTATATTATTTTGTCTTGGTCGGGTATGCGCGGGGTTGTTTCACTTGCTACCGCATTTGCATTGCCTTTATATGCAAACAATGGTTCGCTCATTGCACAGCGAAATACCGTTCTCTTTCTTTCCTTTGTTGTCATTATTTTCACGTTAGTTATTCAAGGAATTAGTTTGCCTCAACTTATTAAGCGTATTACTCCCAAGCCGAACAAACAGGATAAGGGGAAAGAACTAAACGATTTATTGATTGAGCGTTCGTTAAGCTATTTGGAAAGTCTGGAAATCGACAGACCATTAGTGCAAGAAGTCGTACAAAAGATGCAAGTAAAGTTGCAAAATCAAAGGGAAGAACCTAACGACATGAAGAGATCTATCAAAGACATTATCTGTAGGGATGAGTGGCGAGCATGCTATTTTGACATCGAACTATCTATGATTCAAGTGCAGCGAAAAGAACTTGTGAGAAGCTATCAAAAGGGGATTTATCCCTTGGAAGATGTTAGGAAAAAGGAATTTGAACTTGATTTATGGACAGCAAATATTTATCAAGAAATGAAATTGTAGGTGTTTGCTGTTTTTGACTTAAGTCAATGTTTATTGTTTTTCATGGATAGATCTTTGTCATCAAATAAGCCAGCCTCAGTTATTCGGAAAGAGGCAGGATAATATAGAATGATATGAAAAATTTGTTAACAATGTTTGGGGATGATCCCATAGCAAGAGTAGAAAGGCATTAAAGGATTTACAGGCCGGTAAAGGGGTTCTTCTTATCGATAATGAAGATCGAGAGAATGAGGGGGATCTTATTTTCTCTGCCCAAAACATGAGCATACCGGATATGGTACAAATGATCCGGTATTGTAGTGGTGTTGTCTGTCTTTGTCTCACCCATGAGAAAGCGAATGAATTAGACTTACCTTATATGGTGTCAGCTAATTCAAGTCCTTACCAAACGCCATTTACAGTATCTATCGATGCAAAGATAGGGGCAACTACGGGGCTCTCGGCTTCCGATCGAATTGCCACAATAAGAGCGGCCTGTGCGCAGGATGCCAAACCGGGGGACCTTGTTCGCCCAGGTCATATCTTTCCCTTGCGGGCGCACGCGAACGGAGTATTGGGTCGCGATGGTCATACAGAAGGCAGTATCGATTTGATGCTTATGGCGGGTTTAGAACCGATGGCTGTCTTATGTGAATTGATGAATGAGGATGGGACAATGGCGCGTTTGAATGAGGTCTCAGCATTCGGACTGAAACATAATCTTACCGTATTATCTATTGAGGATATTGTTACCTATAGAAAGCTAAATAGTAATCATCGAAAAACAGTATATGAATCAGACAAACACTAAAAAAATAAGATCGTTATTCCGCGTTGGCCGAAAAGAGTACCTTACACCACATCTTATCAGGGTAATATTTGATTTAACCGATGAGCAGCTCGGGTTATTGGCCGAAGTCAGTTCGGGTTCAAATAACAAGCTTTTCGTTCCGTTACAGCACAATGCGCAAGAAGTAGTCGTCAGAACTTACACCAATCGTAAAATAGATCTTTCTAACAGAGAATTGCATATCGATTTTGTTGTTCATGGTGATAGCGGTCCGGCATCTGCATGGGCAATCAAGGCGGAAAAGGGCGATCAATTGGAAATTGGCATGAAGGAGAGCAAAAGAAAATTGGTTCCCCAGGTAGACTGTTACCTGCTGGTTGGAGACACAACAGCTTTACCGGTTATTGCTGCAATATTAGAAGAGCTTCCAGCGACGGCTAGAGCAAAAGTAATTATTGAGATTCCGGCAAAAGAAGACGAGCTTGTATTGTCCTCAGCCTGCAGTGCACTCATACAATGGTGTTATAATCAGACACCAGAACAAGGGAGTAATCGCGCTGAATATGTTAAAAAAGCCGACTTTAGGGCGGATGATCAAACGAGTTATATCTTTATTGCTGCGGAGTATGCCATTGTGAAAGAATTACGTCATTACTTTCGGGAGGAAAAAGGGAGAACTTCACAAGACCTATATGCCTGCGCATACTGGAGAGTGGGGCATGCAGAAAGTGAACTTATGAATTTAAATGAGCCGATCTAGTTCTTGAATTAGTTACTGTTAATCCAATTTTATTAGTTTTGCTGGAAATTAATTTAGAACAGCAATTAAAATGGATGAGCTATTGATATCCTATATCACGAGTAAAATTACGGTAACAGAAGATGAATTACATCTAATACGCTCATATTTTAAGCCTTTAAAGCTAAAGAAAAATGAGTTTTTGTTGGCCAATGGTGAAATAAGCCAACGCTCATTTTTCGTGACCAAGGGGTGTTTACGTATTTTTTTTATTAATGAGTCTGGACAAGAAGCAACACGCTACTTTGCCTTTGAGAATCAGTTTGCAACCGCATTAGTCAGTTTTATTACAGGAGAAGAGTCCGAAGAATTCATTCAGGCTTTGGAACCTACTGAAATCTACTATATAAGTCATAAGGATTTTTATCATTTGTTGGACCTTATTCCACAGTGGGAGAAGTTCTACCGTCTCTATTTGGAAATTGCCTATGTAACAAATACAAAGCGTCTGATGTCATTTTTAATGCAAGATGCCCTTGAAAAATATCGTTTATTGTTGGATGAAAATCCAATGGTTGTCAGAAGGCTATCCAATAGAATAGTTGCTTCCTATCTGAATATTTCACAGGAGACATTGAGCCGTTTAAAGTCAAAGCTCTAAAACTCAACTGGCCTAT
>NZ_DDKA01000002.1:0-35032 GCF_002339225.1 Sphingobacterium sp. UBA2610 | reverse complement strand
ATAGGCCAGTTGAGTTTTAGAGGAAGATAGATGAAAATAGTGCAGACTGATCAATCAGGTTTAAAGATTTATTTGCTGATTTCTCTTTTTGCGAGAAGCATTATAGACAATGATCACACTAATCGTCATCAGGATAAATGCTAAGAAAAACGGCGCGCCAGAAAATTTAAATGGTGCTTTGTCATGGGTGAAATAATAAAATAGGTTTGTCATCATTGGTGGACCAATAATCGATGTTGCACTCATTAAGCTTGTTAGTGCACCTTGAAGTTCACCCTGTTCGTTTGAAGGAACATTTTTTGTAATAACAGACTGAAGAGCTGGTCCACAAATACCACCCAAGCAATAGGGTATAAGGAAGACGAACATCATCCATCCTTCGCTTGCAAACGAGAATAACAGTAGTCCAATAGCATACAGGGTCAATCCATAGAAAATGCTTTTTTGTTCACCAAGTTTGGGCGTTGTCCATCGAATTAAAACGCCCTGAACCAATCCAATCAATAATCCAATAACACCTAATGAGATACCCACCATTCTTTCTGTCCAGTCGAATTTATACATGGTGAAGAAGTTCCAGTTACTTTGAACTGCGTGGCCTGCGATATATATTAAAATTAAGGCAACGATTAATCCGGATATTTCTGGATGTTTTCCAAGAAACTTAAAGGATCCAATTGGATTTGCGCGTTTCCATTCAAAAGCTCTACGTTTTTCTTTATCTAAGCTCTCAGGTAAGATAAAATAGCCATATAGAAAGTTTAGCATACACAGTCCTGCGGCCGCATAAAAGGGAACCCTGGCACCATAGTGACCGAGCAGACCGCCAATAACTGGGCCGATGATAAAGCCTAGACCAAATGCAGCGCCTATCAAGCCAAAGTTCTTTGCCCGATCTTCATCCGTAGATATATCGGCGATATAAGCACTTGCCGTTGTAAAACTAGCACCTGTCAATCCGGCGATAACGCGTCCTAAGAATAGCCAACCTATAGTTGGTGCGAGGGCAAGAAAGATGTAGTCTACTGCAAAGCCAAAAAGTGAGATCAATATAATTGGCCTTCTGCCATATTTATCGCTGAGGTTACCAACGACGGGAGAACAGATGAATTGCGTGAAAGCATAGGCAAAGCCGAGCCAACCGCCATATTTTGCCGCTTCACTGACATCGCTATGAATCAATTCCTCGATAAGTTTAGGGACGACAGGAATAATGATTCCCCAACCCGTAATATCGATTAGTAGTGTAATAAATATGAATCCGATTGCTGCTTTTTTCTTGGAATTTTCCATCATGATTTAAAAGTAATGAAATCCTTAAAAACTTGTTTGTTATTTAATTACTAATTTGTGGTGAGTGTCGCATTTTCGATAGCGTTAACAAATCGAAAAGAGGGAGCTTTTTTCTTTCGATAGCGTGCCCATTTCTGGTTAAATCGCTTGACATTTGGGATGGTGCAGCACCGTGAAATTACATGAATTCGCAATAAAACACAGTTTATTTGCTTGGGTATGTAAGGATAAAGCAAGTTCTATCTGGGATTCATCTGTGATGAGAACCTCGGGGTGTAATATAACTTCTGTAAAACGACCACTTCCATCTCCATCCGTTTCCAGGGTAGCGATAGCATTGTCCTTATAGGATAAAATCTCGATGCTATTTTTCGAGCAGACGTATAAATAGGACATCATGTGGCAAGAAATCAGGCTGCTCAGCAGCAAATCTTCCGGATTGTACAATGCAGGGTCACCCTTGAATGCTTTTGCTGCGGAAACTTGCAGGTCAGCTTTCCCCTCGATCGCGATGTGATGGCTTTTTGTATAAATTTTTGAACCTACAACACTAGGCTGTTCAGGATGATTCCAAGCCAAGGACGCTTTAAAGATATGTTTGTAACTCATTTTGTTTCAAATTTAAGGTCTTCTCCGATATTATAGAACGTCTAGTCCGCCAACTGCAACTACTTCGTTTGTCATCAGACCACGGCGGCGTCTGATGACAGTACTGTTATGTGCGAACAAAAGTGATATAATCTGTGTTGACAGGTTCAATGCCATTTTTTCGCATTTCGCTTGCTATTTGCGCCCTGTGATAGGTGCCATGATTAAAGACGTGTAACAGAATGTCGTTGGCCTTGTTATGAAAAGCCTGATGCTGTGTGTTTGTATAATTGACAATTTCATCCTCCGTATCATTTCTGCGCCGAATTTGCTGCCTAAATCCTTCAGAAGCTAAATCGTGATACCTTTGGCAATCGATGATACTGTGCTCATCCCAAACACCAACAGGTGGTTTTTCACCAGTTAATCGACTTAACCAAATAATCTGAGCATTGACAATATGGCTAAAGAGCCGTATGCAAGAATGAGGTACATTTTCGCCTTCACTTTTCAATTTATCCAGGAGTGCTGTATTGGCCCAGTTATTATATAACCAAAGCTGCATAAAAGTAGTTGACATCTAATTGTTGTTTATGTGGGTTCTATAAAATTAAATATACGGAAGATCGCAATAAATTTTTTGCCAACCCCATCAATCGTTCATTTTATGGACAATTTATGGTTGAAAATTTGAAGCAATATATTTGTTACAATTTTATTCTTTTCTACGTAATTCTATTTTTTGGTTTGTTCAGATCTTAATTGAGATATATTCAGATTGTTAGCGTTATAGGTTGTTGTTTTTTGTCGCAGAAATGTCTTTTTGCGTTCTCGCATAGCAAGTCAGACTACCACAGACTAAAGGATATCATTATATTAGACTGATATTATCGAAAAGTATGCTATCTATGAACAGGTTTTTCCAAAATTACAATACGGGAAAACGTATTATTCTTCATTTGAGTTTTTGGTTTTTGGTTTTGGGAATGCAATTCATTTCCTATCAGCGGATAGATATTGATAATTCCTGGATTTTGTTTGTAAAGGACGTATTTTCTTTGTTGACCATATTTTATGTAACAGCGTATGTCATCATTCCGCGCTGGTTTATTCCTGGAAAGTTTGTGTTGTGTATATTGTGGTTATTGTTTATTTATGCCTGGTGGTCGTTTCTAAGTTATTTTGCAGCCCTATTAACATTGAAATATCTAACACCAGATGTTCGCCTGTCAAGCTATCTTGAAATAATACTAAGTCAAGGAATCTTCGGTGCTTTTCGCCTTTCTTCCATTAGCGATTATTTGTTGGATTTTATTTTTCTGGTGGCCCTGCCTTTGACCGTAAAAATTGTACAGGCGTTTATGTCTGTCCGAAATTCAAAAATGAAACTCGAATTGAAAAATTCAGCACTTGAGTTGAACAATGTCCAGTTGGAACTTGCTTTTCTAAAATACCAGATTAATCCACATTTTTTACTTAACACACTTTATAGCATCTATGTGCTGGTATCCGATCATGATGAAAGAGGCGGCGAAAGTATGATGCGTTTAAGCAGTATGATGGTGTATTTACTGCATGAAAGTAATCAACCCAGGATAGAAATTAGTCGCGAATTTCAATTGCTAAAGGATTATGTTGAATTGGAAAAGTTACGCTATAGCGAGACCGTGCAGATCAATCTAAATTTGGCGGCTGAAGACGAAAGCTGCATGATGGTTCCTTTGATCTTTTTTCCGTTTGTAGAAAATGCATTCAAACACGGACCTCGGCTAAGTTCTTCGGCGGGATGGATATCCATAGACATTAAGGTGAAGGATGACAAGGTGTATATGCACGTGGCTAATGCATATAGGGAACTTTCAAAACCAGAAAATTATATCGGCGGATTAGGGATAGAAAATGTAAAAAAGCGACTGGAACTTCATTATCCTCATCATCATAATTTGAAAATAAAGTCGCATGAGGGTGTATTTAGTGTTAATCTTGTTGTAAATTTACATTCGGAAACAGAACCGTAGCACCAAAGCAGCGGGTTGCGAAGTACTTATGAATAGAATTAAAACTATCCTTATTGAAGATGAGCCTATTGCGAGAGGTCGCCTGGAGAAATTAGTTTCCAAATTAGGCCTGATCGAAATATTGGGTGTATTTGAAAACCCATTGCAAGCAATTGACGTTTTAAGGCAGCAAGAGGTAGATCTCATTTTGTCAGATATAGATATGCCTGAAATGGATGGAATTACCTTTCTCAAAGGACTTGCTCATCCACCATTTGTTGTTTTTATAACTGGGCATTATGAGTATGCTGTTGATGGGTTTGAATTGGAAGTAATCGATTATATCTTAAAGCCACTCCTGACGGAAGAGCGATTGATCAAGGCAATTGAAAAAGTTCAAAAGGCAATCTTGTTTTCTCGAAGAGGGGCACAGGGTGAAAGAAAAGCGATTAAGATAAAGGATCGGAACAAAACTATTTTTATAGATCCTGCAGATATTTTCTATCTAAAAGCCTGGGGGGATTACATTCAAATTTATACGTTAGAAGGTATGCAGACTTTGCTGTCGACAATGAAAGATATGGAAGCAGAACTGCCTTGGGATATGTTTGCTCGTATGCATCGATCCTATATTGTCAATATCAAACAGATCAAGGGTGTTGAGGCAAGTAAAGTCATTCTGAAAAATGGGACAGAACTCGGTATTGGTTTACAATATCGTAATCAGCTCTTCGCGAAGATGGGACTTATATAATTTATCGGGTTCATAGGTTATACGTTTTTTCTGTTTCCCAATTTGCATTTTATAATAGCCAACCATAAAATGGTAAACAGCAAGTTCATGTAAGCGTTGATCGGACATGAACAATCGGTTAATGAACATATGAATGTAGCTTGATAGTAACGATGTTCGGGCTGACTTGAATTCATCTTGATCGGTATGACTCCGTAAGGTGTTAAATATGCTGTATTGAAGTGCATTTAGTTTCTTTTTCGATTCTTCAGGGTTGTCTAAAGGTTTGTCGAACCAGTCTTTTTTCTCTTTAAACTTATTGTTGAGATGAATCCAAAGGTTTTTATTATTATCAAATTCTTGCTGATAAAGGGTATTCATCTGTAGGCAGAAATCTCTTTTCTCGATCAGTGTAAATTTTGCAGCTTCTAATAGCGACTCAATATTTTCGAAAGCCAGGCGCCATCGATCATTGATTGAAGTACTTTGTTGGATAACCTTCAGTACCGTTTCGCTCTGTTGATAGAATAGCTCCTCACTAAGTTCCATACAAAATGGTGTATATCGTTCAATCTCCCGTGTATAAGTGTCAAAGGATAGCGTTGATATCTGTCCATCTTTAATAAACTGTTCCAATAGGGTATTAAGCGTGGATATAACGAAATAATACTGGCTTGGATCTGAAAGCTCAACTCTAAATCGAATGGGGGGCGATGGATCGTCGTAGCGTATAAAAAACCATTTTTTTAGGACATCTTGTTGATTAAGTGTCGCTACGATTAGGGGGAAAATTTCCTTTAACAAGGTGTCTGCAACATGTAAACCACAATAGATCTTGGCGTAAAGCCATTCACTGCCCAAGGGAAAGCATCTTTTTAGGTTACTTTCTTGAGGGGCTGATTCATTTGTGAAAGTCTCCTGCTGTGATTCTATTGGAATAATGATTTCGTTGGCAAAAATATGTCCATCTTTATCGCAGACTACTGATGAATAGTCATTCAGGATATATTCGGTTAATATGATCTCTCTTTTGCACATATGATCCAATACGATTTCTATGCAAAAAGGATTGTCTAAATTTATCAACAATTCATTATCGCCACTGCTGATGATGACCATTGCAGGAATTGCTAGCTCCGCTTGTATATTTTTTATGAAAGCCTGAGGGGTACTGGGGTATTTCGCTATTTTTTGAATTCGCCATTGTGCTCTAGACAAGATAATATTTTTGTAGCTTGTTCTTGGGAGTCTCGGCTGCTCCTTCATAATCCCCCAATTCCAGGAAAGATCCAACCTATTATTTTGGAACTGAAAATCTGCGAGAAACTTATATATATTCATACCCTGTTCAAAATTGTGGGCGGTAGTTAAACGGGGTATAACCATTTTATTGAATTTCCTGGACCACAAGATTAGGCGCTGGTCTTTGATGAACAGGTATAAGTCATTAACATCAATTTGCTCTTGTTCTTTATCGATTGTCGGGCTTAGACAAATTGATGCTTTTCGCAGCGCAGGTCTATAAATGATATTTCCAGCATTATTGTCTGGGTAATGACAAATCTCGGCAAGTATCGCATTTGGAAACTGCTGTTGCTCTGTGTCGGCAGATTCCTTCAACTTGTTATTCAATTTTTCATCCAGATGTGCAAATCTGGAAATTAAGTTTCCTGATGACGAACCACCAATGGTAACCAGATTGAAGAATAAGTTTTCCTGACATGAACTTCTAAGGAGATTGCCGATGGCATAGCATGAAGAAGGGATCGTATTGACAGTTTGTTTACGTTGTTTAGCGATATGATCTAGATCTTCGCTGGTCAGCTGAATTTCGGTGAATTGATTTTTTACACTTTCTACAAATTTTTCAATGACCAGATCTTGATAATGGTGGTCGCCATATTTTTTTTCGCCCGCCGGGGTGATGTTGTTAACTTCCCCGAGTATTTCATCCGTTATATTGTAAACACCTTCTTGACGTCCGTAACCAATCCCAATATCGGGGTCTAGAGCTGTCGTTAGCGGAACCATTCTATCTTCATATTTAACAGAGAACGCAGCTCTAAACCGATCAAAATCTGTTAACTTAGCCTGGCTGCAAAGTGGTAGTAAATCCTGAAATTGATCTCTTATGTGATCTAATGCGGTATCTGATAAATTGTTTTCGTCCATCCCTATGAGAAGGTCCCCCTGTAACGAATTGGTCATATCGAGGTCTGGAGCCAAAGGCTGCAATAATTTAAGGATGGCGGTTCGGATCTCAATGACAGATTGAGAACTATGAAGCCATTTTCTTATCGTTAATAAAGGATTTAAATAATTTCCCTCCTTATCCACTCTTTCAAGCGTCGTTATCAGGCTGTCCAGATAACCTCGGCCAATGACATTGGGCTGTAATTCAGAGGATATGATTCCAAGGCTGATGAGGTTATTGACGAATAGGGCCGCATGCGTTATCGATGCTCCAAGACCTTGCAGCAGATCGATTAATGATTGATAGTGGCTGGTTCTCTTATTGTGTTCAAAGTATTGGATGACTCGATCCAAAACTGGAGTAAGCCTTATACGTTTCAGGATATGCTGTCCTTTCTTCCCATTTGTCACTTTTTGATAATATTTGTAATATTTACCATCTAAGTATAAGGTGGGATTGAGACGATAATAGAGTTGACTGTAAATTCTTTTGTCTTTTGATATCTGTTCAATAATTTTTGTCAAAATGGTGGTATCCAGTTTTAAAACAGCTTGATTTGCATTTGACCTGATTAACGATACCTTTTTTTCGGAGACGGCAATGTTCCCAAAAGATACCCCTGCGAATAAACCGAAAGGCGTACTTCTGGTGCTCATCCTAATCGCATATTTGAGTAGTGAAGCGATCATTTTTGAGCTGCTTTCTTTCTTGTATTCAAGCCATTTTTGAACTTCCGCCGAGAAGGCCGGGCTTGCCAGAAATAAGGCTTCTTTTAATTGCTCAATTTGAAACAAATGACGAAGTTTCTCTTCTATTTCATGTCGCTCAGTTATCGTTAAAAGATCAACGGCAGATGCAGCTGGAAGTAGCGGCGTGCGCAGAAGAAAATAATCGGATAAGTGGAATAATGACATGAATTAGTTGGACTAGTATTGCATGACTTGTTTTATACAAGACTGAAACATCTGGGGCGAAATTGGTTTTTGCAGCGCAAAATGCTTCCTGTTTTTGATAAATTCTGGATATTGCCAACGTGACACGGCGGAGGTGATGATCAGGATTGGAATATCAGCGATCAATTCGGCTAGTGTATTAATATTACCGCCGCTAACAATGAGATCGAGGAATAGGATGTCTGCAGATTTTAGATCATGGCTAAATAATGCTGGATTTTCAATGTGTTCAACCATCTTAATCAATTGAAGATCTGGAAACATGTGAATGTATTCAACTATTTTTTTTGTCGCCAGTGGTTCATCCTCAATGAGAATACATTTAAGCTTGGGTGAAGTCATATACTCGATTCTTTTTTTATTTATTAGGCAATGAAGACGATTGCTGTAAAGGCGCCTACCAGAACGCCTTCACAGCGTTATCCTCTTTTATATTACTTTTGAAGATGTAACTGTCTTAATAGTTACCAGTTCCATATCATCAAAATCAAAAAATGAGATCGGTTCTACCGCGCAGACAGTTTGTACATCCAGTACAAAATCCTCTGCTAAAAAATTTTCAATGTTTTCCATAGTTATACGTTTAAATTGTAAACAAATGTGCTCGCTATGGAAAAGAACAACGAAAAATATCGACAGAATTGAAAATGAATCAGACGAACTAAAGAATCTATTCGACGAAAAAAATAGTGTCTGTTGCTATTTATGTTCGCGATGTAGTAGACTTTGTTTGCAGAGCCTGCCAGATCATCATGGACATTGAAAGAAGTTCTATTGTGTGTTTCTGGAAAATTCGACGAAATAGCATTTGAATACGATGAAACAGCAGTAGCTTCATTGTAGTATTCCATCTGGTTCGTTATCTTAGATTCATCTATTTTAGCATCAAAAAACCATTTCTTTAGCCATTAAAGCCATGTAGCTTAAATAGATCAACCAACGAGAGGGCTTGAGGTAATTCCTTAAACCAAAAAAGCATCTACCAAAAAAATAGGTGAGTAGTGTGGGCGCGTAAAACAAATGAGAATATGAATTTATCTAATGAAATGTATGGTTTTTTGAAAAGAGAAGGTTTACGGTTATTTAGAAAAAAAGTAAGCTGGCAGACCTCTGCGAGATATCAAATCTATGGAGATGGGAAAACAAAGATCGGTGTCGCATTTGACAGAATTCAAAATTTTATCGATGAAGATACCAGTGCATCCGGCTGGAGTGGAATGGAAAAGATTAAACTCGAAGAACGGGGTGATTATATTATCTATGGTTTTGTTGAGAAAATTGAAAGCTAAAGAAGAGTTCTCCATATGATTTTTCCATTGAGCTTGACCTTTCGTATTTTATTATCGAGTAAATTTTACAAATCAATTCCTTAATTGTGTAATGACTTTAATCTTATTTGTGGCCAAATTTGTTGTGTAAAATTAAACAATAAGTTATGGCGACAGATATTTATAAGGATACGGTTTATCTACCTTTAGAAGATGTTGAAAGCGAACATTGTGCATCAATTGTCGAAAAAGGACTAGCCCAGGTTAAAGGCCTAGCGAGCTATCGGGTGGAATTGAATAACCACAGAGCTGCTATCGTACCGAAGGATAGTGAAGCCGTCGTTAGCAGTGTAAAAACGATCAAAGATCTTGGTTATGGTGTTTCTACATTAACCAAAACATTTCCAGTTCTTGGGATGACTTGTGCCTCCTGCGCCAGTAGCGCTGAAAGTATGGCGAAATATGAACAAGGGGTTGTCAATGCGTCTGTAAATTTTGCAACAGGAAACCTTACGGTGGAGTATTTGCCTAATATTACGGATCATTTAAAAATCCAGAAAGCGGTTCAGGCTGGTGGCTATGATTTATTAATCGAAGATGAATCTACTCAGCAGGAAACGTTGGAGGCTATTCACGCCGAGAAATTCCGTAAGCTTAAAATCAAAACTCGATGGGCAGTAATACTTTCGCTTCCCGTGGTCGTGATAGGTATGTTCTTTATGGATATGCCGTACGCAAATCCTATTATGTGGCTGTTTTCCACGCCAGTAGTTCTTTGGCTGGGCAAGGACTTTTTTGTCAACGCGTGGAAACAGGCAAAACATCGTTCGGCAAATATGGATACGCTTGTTGCGTTAAGCACGGGAATAGCCTACATCTTTAGTGTGTTTAATATGCTCTTTGCTGAATTTTGGCATCAGCGTGGCTTGCATGCACATGTGTATTTTGAGGCCGCCTCAGTCGTCATTGCTTTTATTTTATTGGGTAAACTACTGGAAGAGAAGGCTAAAGGTAACACCTCATCCGCCATTAAAAAGCTAATGGGCCTGCAGCCTAAGACGGTGATGGTCATTCAATCGGATGGAACAGAGCGTCAGGTCGCTATAGAAGCCGTTAATACCGGCGATATTATTCTGGTGAAACCAGGGGAGAAGATCGCCGTTGATGGGGTTGTTATCAGTGGAAATTCCTATGTTGACGAAAGTATGTTAAGCGGAGAGCCGGTCCCTGTTTTAAAAATGGGCAATGAGCAGGTATTTGCAGGGACGATCAATCAGAAGGGCAGTTTTCAGTTCAAAGCTACAAAAGTTGGCCGGGAAACAATGCTTGCCCAGATCATTAAAATGGTACAGGATGCACAAGGAAGCAAGGCTCCTGTGCAAAAACTGGTCGATCGAATTGCTGCTGTATTTGTTCCTATTGTCATTGGTATTGCTATTTTAACTTTTCTACTGTGGTTTACTTTAGGTGGAGAAAACCATCTGGTACAGGGTTTATTGGCGGCAGTAACGGTTTTGGTTATCGCTTGTCCTTGTGCACTAGGTTTAGCAACTCCCACAGCAATCATGGTTGGAGTGGGTAAGGGAGCTGAGCAGGGTATTTTAATTAAAGATGCGAAAAGTCTGGAGCTGGCCAAAAAGGTAAATACAGTTGTTTTGGATAAAACCGGCACCATTACGGAAGGAAAACCTGTGGTCACTGACCTGTATTGGAAAAATGATGAGGATAGTTTGAAAGTTATCTTGTTGAGCCTGGAGAAACAGTCAGAGCATCCATTGGCAGAAGCTGTAGTCGGGTATTTTAAAGATGTAAAAGCTACTCCAGTATCCTTTATTGAAAGTATTACTGGGAAAGGTGTTAAAGGCAGTGATGGAATCGAAACGTACTCTGTAGGTAATCGCAGGTTGTTGGATGAGAATGGGATCACAATTCCGACGGATTTGATGGAACATGGCACCCAATGGGAAAATCAATCCAAAACAGTGATCTGGTTTGCCAACAGTCATACTGCGTTAGCGGTAATAGCCATTGCGGACCGGATTAAGGAAACTTCTGTGCGTGCTATCAAGGAGATGCAGGCCATGGGCATTGAGCTATATATGCTGACTGGTGACAACGAGGCTACGGCTAGGGCCATTGCCGCGGAAACAGGTCTTCAGCATTACAAAGCGGAAGTATTGCCAGAGCACAAAGCTGATTTTGTTAAAGAATTGCAGCAAAGAGGGCAGGTGGTCGCTATGGTTGGGGACGGTATTAATGACAGTACAGCCTTAGCAACCGCGGATGTCAGTATTGCAATGGGGAAGGGAAGTGATATTGCAATGGATGTAGCAAAAATGACAATTATTTCATCTGATTTGACGAAGATACCGCAGGCCATTCGACTTTCGAAACAAACGGTCGCGACGATTAAACAAAATTTGTTCTGGGCTTTTATTTATAATTTAATTGGGATTCCCCTCGCCGCAGGTATTCTGTATCCAATCAATGGTTTCCTTTTAAACCCGATGATAGCTGGAGCTGCAATGGCATTGAGCAGTGTAAGTGTTGTCAGTAATAGCTTGCGACTTCGCTGGAAAAAATAGCTAACTATGGTTGAGGCCTAGACCTCATCTTAAACGGTAAATATTGCAAAACAAAATAGAAAAACTGTAAATACAACCCATCGAATTAAAGGGATATTTGTATAGATAATTAAATAGATTAATAACATTAAAATTAAATAACATGGAAAGCAAAGAACTTCAATTTAAAACAAACCTTACTTGTGGGGGATGCGTGTCCAAAGTAAGCGCTGATCTGGATAGTGTGGACGGTATCTGTGAATGGAATGTTGACACCACAAATGCAGACAAAATTCTGACTGTAAAAGCTGAAGGCGTTTCGGAGGAAGAAATCATTGAAATTATCAAAAAGAAGGGCTTTAATGCCACGGCCTACTCCGCCTAATTGTTCAATAAATCTATAGAACCCCATAAAAATACCCTAAAAGTTTTGTCCAACCTTTAGGGGTTTTTTATGGGGTATTGTGATGAGACTAAACCGAGCTTAGCTTTCTGTTAATTAAATTGGATAAACATATCTTTAAAATTTAGTATCATTATAGAAAATTGGCGAATAATATCTTGTCCTATATTTCCATACACGGTTTCATTCTTAATCTTCGATTTTAATAGGCTTATATTTTTAAGAGCGATCGGTTTATCGCTAATATGGAATGTATGTTGTATAACAAATCCGTCATATTCAACTTGACCGCCTGCGCCTCCCATGGCGACCTTGGTCGGTATATCCTGTTTTTAGATATGTTATTTGTAGGTTTCGTAAAATGGTGCATAAAGGATTGTTTTTTCAGCTCCTGTATCAAAAGTATAGTGCTTTCCGTCAATGGCAATAAGCGGTGATAACCCATCTATTGCAAGATTCGATGCTTTCCATGAAACTGTAGGTCTCTTGGGTACAATGAAAAAATCGTCCTGGGTAAGCTGTACTTCTTGCAGTGCTTCAATAACAGGGAAGCCTATTATACCATTGATCTGATAGCCAATTTGCGGGATACAAAGTGCGCTGTCTGGGAAAACCAGGAATATTGCGTTTGAAATGTTGATGCTACCAAGTTTTAATTGTTTACAAACGGCCAAATCGGCTTTGATAGAAACACCGGTAATGGCGTCTACATCAATATCTGCACGGATAAGATCCATATGAAGACGTTTGGCCACGGACTCTGTGACTGTCGATAGGTTTGCTCCGGTATCAAATATAAAACTTGCCGTATCGCCGTTGACTGTTAGTGTTAGATTCTTCAACCCGGCTTTATCTTTCGTCATTTTAAGACGGGTATCGGCGTTGATTTCTATAAGCTGTGGCCGCACATGTTCTAGTGCTGACCAGATTTTTAGATTGTTTCTGAGATCCGCTCTTGTATCTGTTGACAGCAAAGGATCGAAGTCGAGTAGGATTTTCTGGGTTGTCTGTTTTGCCCCCGCGTAATCTTTCAGTTTGACAAAATTATCTTCCTGAACACGCCGTAATTTTAGTCGCAGTGTGTCGGGTAATTCTTCTGTTGCTGCGCTCAATAGTGCTATTTTTTTGTTTGAAGCGATGGGTTTGTTAAAGGCGTTATCGAGTATTGCCAAAATAAAAACTTGCTCATTGGCGTTTAAGAAAGGTTTATTTACCCTAAACAGGTTGCGGGCAGTGAAGAAATCTTTTGATGCTATTAGCTGATATAGCCTGTTGAATTTAGTTGAGGAGGATTGTCCGAAATTAAGCTGGATGGTGATGAATAACAGGAAACATATTGATACGCATTTTTTGAAATGATTTGCTGGGAGATTCATGGTGTATTCAATTAATTGTCTTTTGGTCAACGATATGTTCACGCTCTTAAATGTCGGAAAATTTCTTGTTAATTTTTTAATTTTATTGTTGCTTATTTTGTTATTGATCAATGGTTTATGTTGTGGAGTTGTGTGTAATACTTGTGGTCTTGAATAATTAAGGTTAAATTAGCTAATGTTTTGAGAAATTTCTCCCAGAAGGATTGGATAGACGAGGTCTCCGCGATTGGTGGACAGTAATATATTTGTAAATAGCATAATTTAATGAAACAGAAGACGATGAATATTAGGTATAATAAAGGAATTATTTTTTTTGGTCTTGCGGCTTTATCGACCAGTTTATTTTTTGGCTGTGGAAACACAGGCACTAAAAATGAGGCCAAGGCCGAAAAGGTCGAGGGACCTGCTGAAGCTATTGCTGACACTGCAACCACAACGCAGGAGTTATCTTTTAAGGATAAAGAGGGTAAGGTTCTTCAATTAAGTGCTTTAAAAGGTAAGGTCGTGTTTATTAATTTCTGGGCGACTTGGTGTCCCCCATGTATTCATGAACTACCTTCTATTGACCAGCTTAGGCAATCGCTTAAAGATAATAAAGATATCGTTTTTCTCATGGTAGATGTTGATGGCGACATGGAAAAGTCTTCAGCATTCATGGCCGAAAACAAGTATCATCTACCACTTTACATAGCAGCGGGTGAAATTCCTGCAGAATTCTTAGGACAGTCCATACCAACAACGGTTATCTTGGATAAAGCGGGTAAGATCGTGGAGCGTCTGGAAGGAAGCCGTGACTATGGGGCCCCTGAGATAAAAAAAGCATTGGAGGATATCGCGAGCGGTAGCTAAAGCTCGAAGGTTGTGATCACTATTTTCTATAGCTGGAGAATAGAATTTGAAAAGAAAAACAGTATTTTCGCGGTGTCAAGTTAATTTATAGCTATGTCCGAACTTCAAGAGCAGACTGCAGTCAGAACGACTTATTTTAGTATTGTAGGTAATGCATCACTGGCATTATTAAAATGGTTAGCTGGTTTCTTTGGAAACTCTTATGCGCTGATAGCGGATGCAATTGAGTCAACGGCAGATATTTTCTCTTCATTTCTAGTGCTCCTCGGTTTAAAATATGCGCAACGACCTGCCGACGACAATCACCCTTATGGTCATGGTCGGGTAGAACCACTCATTACATTTATTGTCGTTGGTTTTCTTATTGTTTCTGCAACCATAATCGCTTATGAAAGTATTGAGAATATAGGAACGCCACATGACCTGCCAAAGCCTTGGACCTTATTTGTTCTGGGTGGTATCATTGTGTGGAAAGAGATTTCTTATAGGATCGTTATGAAGAAAAGTAAAGAAACTAATAGTTCTTCACTTCGTGCAGACGCTTGGCATCATCGAAGCGATGCGATAACGTCAGTTGCAGCTTTCATTGGGATATCTATTGCATTGTTGCTCGGAAAGGGATATGAAAATGCGGATGACTACGCGGCATTATTTGCCGCTGGATTTATACTTTATAACTGTTACCATATTTTCAGACCGGCGCTTGGCGAGATCATGGATGAAAATGTATACGATGAGGTCATTGACAATATCCGGCAAGAAGCATTAAAAGTAGATGGGATAAAAGCCACGGAAAAATGTTTTGTCCGCAAATCGGGGGCTAAATATCACGTCGATCTGCACGCTATTGTCGATAGTGAAATTACGGTAAGAGAAGGGCATGAGCTGGCGCATAAACTCAAAGACCACTTGGTTGCGCATATTCCTGATCTTGGTCATGTGATGATCCATATTGAACCGAACGAATGCCTTTGGGAATCAAATTAAAAATGGCAGCACCTATTATTTTTCTTGAACCGTGCTGCCATTTGATTGTTTAAAAACTTAGGTGTTTTCAGCTTCAAGCAATTGAATCTGCCATTTAATCTGATCCGCTTTAATAGGGTAATCGATATTATTTCTTAAGCTTTCATAAATGGCTTCAAACAGCTGATTGTAATCTCCTGTATGTGGCGTTACTAAAGACTCATGTTTTTGATTTGATACGTCTATCGTAACAAGTTTTCCCTCGAGGCCGGCTGGCTCAAGGCCATAAGATGGATCGTCGGGCAGCATACCATCTAGCAATTGCTGTTCTTGCACATCCGTCATATTCTTGATAAAACTCCCTTTTGTACCATGTAAGACAAAGGCGGGCTGCGGAGAGGCGACAAGTAAACTGCCTGTTAAATACACGTTCAGTCCAGCTGGATAATAAAGATGATAGTGAAAATAATCTGCAACTTTAGAATCGGGTCTGTTGATGGATGTTGTCTTGGTAAATTTAACCGGTTTTCCAAAAAGTGAGATTGCCTGATCAATAAGGTGCGGGCCTAGGTCATAAGTGATACCATTGGAAATATACTGCGTATCTTCCTTAAAGTATTTTTGTCCCAATTCCATTTTATAGCGATCAAATCTGAAATGCACTTCAATCAGTTTTCCTAATTCTCCACTTTCGATCACTTTTTTAATGTCTAAAAAGTGACTGTCATATCGTCTGTTTTGATAGAAAAATAAGTCTTTTCCTTGTTTTTTGCTGATGGCAAGAAGCGTATCGAATTGTGTAGAATCATCAACGGCAGGTTTTTCTATCAAAACATGTTTTCCTGCCTCTAGGGCGTCTTTTGCGTATTGGAAATGGGTATAGTTTGGTGTGTTCACAATGACCAGTTCGATGCTTTCATCCGCTAGTAATTCAGTTATATTATCGTAGCTTTTTATTGCCGGATAAAATTCATGTGCGTTTTTTTTCGACCGTTCTACAACAGCGCTGAGATTGAAATGTGGATTGGTATGTATAAATGGCGCGTGAAAAACACGTCCTGACATGCCAAAACTTAGTATTCCTGTGTTAATTTGAGTGTGTTTCATGTTGATTTAAAATATTTTAGCGCAGTCTTGCTACTTGTTGGACTTCAATATAAAATTTAATGCTATTGCGTGCTTTTTTTGTCCGTGTTCGATTCTACAATGCGGTTTGCAAAGTGATGTGTTACGCCATCTTCTGTTGCTCGAAGACATACCGAACACAGTTGATAAAAAAGTGAATGTTCTACAACGCCTGTAATGAGTTTGATTTGTTTATTCAAATCAAAAATATCAGGCAGTTTAGAAAAATAAATGTCTGCCAGGAAATTACCTCTCTCAGATAGTAGAGGCCCCGATTTTTGTTCAGATTTTCGTAATACAATGTTTGATATCGCTGAAGAATAGCTTGATTTTAGTTCTTTAAGTACCGATAGCCAGGCGTCGGGAATAATTTCAACACATAGCGGATATTTTGTGGTCAGTTTATCGACCATCTTTGCGCCATCGACCAAGAGAATAAATTGCTTTGCCATATTCGCCATAATCTTTTCACCTGTATGTACGCCGCCGCCACTTTTGAACGCATTTAAATGAATGTCCACCTGATCACAGCTGTCAAAATAATAATCCAGCGTTGCTATGGTACTGTTATCAATACAAATAAGACCATTTTCTTGGAGCAGTATTTTGGTTTCCAAAGAAGGCGATGTAAATTTCAGGCTGGATTTAAAACTGACCCTACTGGCAATTAATTCAATGAAATAAGCTATTGTTGATCCAACACCTAGTCCAATGAATTGATCAGGTTCTAAAAGTTGAAGAGCAGCTTTGGCGGCTTCCTGTTTGAGATTGTTCATAAATGGTAAACTTATAAAATTGTAATACCTTGTTCGACATAAGGCTGCAAAATGCGATCAGAAGGATCCTTTTCTGTAATTAAATAACTGATATCAGATGCGCGGCATGTTAGAAAAGATGCCAGGGTATCGAGCTTATTGCTCGTTGTGGCAGCAACAATGTTCATTGAATTTTTACATAGTACTCTTTTGATAGCTGTTTCTTCGCGAGTTCTTGCCGTAAGTCCACGATAGGGGTCCAGGCTACATACACCTATGAAGCTGACATCCGCATATATTTCTTCAAAGGTAGAAATAGTTTGCTGTCCCTGCATCGTAAGAGATGATTTGCAGAAAGCGCCACCCGCGAAAATCAAGCTGATGTTTGGGAGGTTTGCAAGTATATTGGCTATCGGGAGACTATGTGTGACCACAGTAAGGTTTAGGCTATCTGGAATGTTGCCAGCAATTGCCTGTGTTGTTGTGCCACCGTCAAAAAAGACGACTTGATGATCTTTCAATAGTGTGATCGATTTTTCTGCTATGGCTTGTTTCTCCATAACATCAAGGTTATTTCGGTCGTATATATCGAATGGTAAGTTTGACCGTAAAGTGGCTCCCCCTCGAATAGCGCGGAGCAAGCCAGCGTCAGATAGTTCTTTAAGATCACGTCGGACGGTATGCTCAGAGACACCAAGTTCGGCCGCTAACTCTGTCATTACTAATTTCCTTTCCTTTTTGATTTTAACTAATATAAAATCGTGACGTTCTTCTTTGGATATCATGCTATAAATGTAGTGTTTTTGTGCTATATGTTGGAATATTTGTCATTATAATCGTTGTAGTATTGCGATATATTGCAATATTTCGAGTTATTTATCGTTGAATTGTTTATTTGTGTTTTTTAGTTTTGGTCCCATTTCAATTTTGTTGAACTTGTTTTTGCGGTACTTTTTTCTATTAGCATTATATTTGTGAATGATCAATAATAGTTTCGATCGCTCTTCAGTGGTAACCAATTTATAATTTTCACTTTTACAGGCTGTTGTTTGCTACTACATGTAAAACCATAGAATTCAATTAAAATATGAATATTATCGTAAAAATTGCAGGCTCTATTCTGTTCGTCTTTTTATGCGGCTGCAGCGTGCAGCCTGCTGGAAAGCTTAAAAAAGAACAATGGGTATTAGGAGGCTTTGAACGGCCCAAAGGTGTCAATCCAATTATTGAGCCCGATACGAGTTCCGTATTTTATGATCCAATGCTGAAGAAAGAAATTCGATGGGAGGACAACGACACTTTTAATCCTGCTGCAGTAGTAAGGGGAGATAGTATCTATGTCATTTATCGTGCAGAAGATCGGACAGGAAAAGCTATTGGCCACCGGACCTCCCGATTGGGGTTAGCAGCTAGTGCTGACGGTATTCATTTTGAACGACTGAAAACGCCTATATTCTATCCGGGGCCTGATGAGCAGCAAGATAACGAGTGGCCTGGCGGGACAGAAGATCCTCGGATAGCACAGACTGAGGATGGGCGTTTTGTGCTATTTTATACCCAATGGAACCGAAAGGTACCGCGGCTTGGTGTAGCAATATCCACTGATCTGAAACACTGGACTAAATACGGTCCTATTTTTAAGAACTCGAGAAATAGGCGCACTCTAGTCAATGAACCGCATAAATCGGCTTCTATTGTGACTACATTGAAAGGTAACAAACATGTTATAGCTAAAATCAATGGGAAATATTGGTTGTACTGGGGAGAACATGGTGTTTATGGCGCCACATCCGATAATTTGATTGACTGGGAACCCGTAACAGATAATAGAGGTACACTGAAAGCCTTCATTTCGCCGAGGGATGGTTACTTTGATAGTTCGTTGACAGAGTGCGGTCCTCCAGCAGTTTTGACTGATAAAGGAATTGTATTGCTATACAATGGTAAGAATCATGCTGAGAAAGGGGATATGCGTTTTAATAAAAATACCTATTCCGCTGGACAGGTTTTGTTTAGTCCACGAGATCCGACAAGCGTATTGGCTCGAATGGATGTTCCGTTTTTACGCCCCATGGAATCTTTCGAAAAAAGTGGGCAATATATAGATGGAACGGTTTTTATCGAAGGATTGGTCATTTTTAAACAAAAATGGTTTTTATATTATGGTTGTGCGGACTCTAAAGTTGCTGTGGCTATTTATGATCCGCGCCATCCAGGACTTATGGATCCTGTGCCTGAACTGTAAAAGGGAAGAAGTTGCCTTTGAAGCTTGTTAGGATGATGGGTAGCTGGTCAAGGAGAATTTGTTTAGTTGGCTGAGAACTTATCAAATTAAAAAAGGCAGATCATTTGATCTGCCTTTTTGGGTAAGTAATCGGGCTCGAACCGACGACCCCTAGAACCACAATCTAGTGCTCTAACCAACTGAGCTATACCTACCGTGATTTTGATGATACAAAAGTACGATTAAACCCTATTCCCTCCAAATATTTGACTGAAAAAAAACAGCGTTTAAAGCCAACTGGGTGAAGATTAGTTTATTAAATTTTAATAAAAAACATCTAAAGGGTTGCATTTTGATAATGCTATGCATTTGGCTGCTCCAAATTTGTCATTTGTGTCCAATTTTTAATAAAAAAGGCGGTTACTATTAAAGAGACCGCCTTTTTTATTAGAAGGAATACCCTTAAATCATTTCTACACTTCTCTTCACAAAAGATGTCAGATCTGCTCCTGACAATAAACCTCTGGATAAGAGTGCTAAATCAAAAGCTTGTTTCGCCAGTTTTGAACCTTCTTCGTCTGATGACGATAAAATTCTTTTGATCAGCGGATGGTTCCCATTGACTGTTACCTTATAATTATCGGGCAATGAACCATAAAAATTCATGCCACCACCTGTCTTGGCCATATCTTTCATTCGACGCATAAATTCATCAATTGTTACCGATACAGGCAGGTCACTTTCATTTAACGCGTCAACTTCAACTTTCATATCTTGGCGCGAAATTGCTTTTTCGAAAACCTCCAGCGCTTTTTTGGATTCTTCTTCTGAAAGGGCCAATTCAACCTTTTCATCTTTTTGGATCAACTTATCGATAACGTCAGCATCTACACGTTTCAGCTGTACCTTATCGCCGCCCTTTTGCTCTAAATAAGCTGCAAAGTGTGTATCCAATGGCCCATCAAGCATCAAAACATCATAACCTTTGTTTAATGCCGTTTGGATAAAGCCATCTTGTTGAGCGGCGTCATGTGTATATAAGTAGACAATGTTACCATCTTTATCTACCTGGATATCTTTGACCTTTTCGTAATACTCTTTAATGGTGAAGCTTTGGTTACCTGTGTTTTTTACTAAACAGAAGTCATTTGCTTTTTCAGCAAATTTCTCATCGCTAAGCATACCGTATTTGATAAATAAACCGATATCCGTCCATTTCTCTTCAAATCCCTTACGGTCGGTCTTAAATATTTCGTTCAATTTGTCAGCCACCTTTTTGGTGATATAACTGTTGATTTTTTTTACGTTACTGTCTGCCTGTAAAAATGAACGGGATACGTTTAACGGAATGTCCGGTGAATCAATTACCCCATGAAGTAACATCAAGAATTCAGGAACAATATCTTTCACCTCATCGGTGATAAACACTTGTCGAGAATAGAGTTTAATTTTATTACGCTGGATTTCCAGTTCATTTTTAACTTTAGGGAAGTAGAGGATACCTGTCAGGTTGAATGGGTAATCAACATTGAGGTGTATCCAAAACAAAGGTTCATCCATTGAATATGGATAGAGTTCGCGGTAGAAGGCTAGATAATCTTCGTCTTTTAATTCAGACGGTGATTTTGTCCAGGCTGGATTGGTATTATTGATGATATTATCTACCTCTACAGATTTGTATTTTGGTTTTCCTTCTTCGTCTTCACCGTCCTGTTCAGAATTTGTTTTGGTGCCAAAACGGATTGAAACAGGAAGAAATTTAGCATACTTATCTAAAATGTCCTGTAGTCGTGCCTGGCTTAAAAATTCTGTTGATTCTTCATTAATATGTAAGATGACGTCGGTACCACGTGTGGTTCTTGAGCCCGTAGAAATTTCGTAAGATGTACTACCATCGCAAGTCCAATGAGCCGGTTCTGCGCCATCTTGATAGGATAAAGATTGGATTTCTACGGTATCGGCTACCATAAATGCGGAATAGAAGCCTAAACCAAAGCGACCAATGATTTCATTTGCGTCATTTGCCTCCTTGAATTTTTCCATGAACTCTGTTGCTCCTGAGAAAGCGATCTGGTTGATGTATTTTTTTATTTCATCGGCTGTCATACCAATACCATTATCGGAAATAGTGATGGTCTTGGCCGCTTCATCAAATTTTACGTCTACAATCAATTCTCCTGTTTCCCCTTGGTATTGACCCAAAGAAGCCAGACGTTTGATTTTTTGAGAAGCATCAACGGCATTAGATACCAGTTCACGCAAGAAAATTTCATTATCAGAGTATAAGAACTTTTTGATTACGGGAAATATATTCTCCGTGTGAATTGAAATACTACCTTTTTCTGGATTCATAATTTGTATGTCGCTATTTTAATTTTATGATTTGTTTAAAACATACAATCAGTGTTCCAAATCGTCCCTACAGGACATGATGGCAGAAAACCGCCTATTTTGTCATAGGCTCATTCGGTGATTTACGGACTCGTAAAGCAAACTGTCATATAGCGTAAGTCCCTTTCGCTAATTTAGACCTGGGCTCTGTGGGAAGTTGGCGACATGTGCATATTTGGGACCTAATCCAATGATGGCATCCTTCCATAGCAATTCGCCATTACCTTCAAAAATGAGCTGATGGTGGTATTTGTTTTGTACAGCCCAGCAATTTTCTTTGATTTCGCCGTCCAACTGACCGGCAGACCATCCAGAATATCCGATAAAGAATTTTAATTCGTCAGGTTTTATGCTATCGGTTTGTATGGCTTCAATAAGCTTTTCTTCATCGCCTCCAAAATAGATTCCAGGAGCCACTTCCTCGCCACTTAGCAGTAAATCAAAACGGCTATGTACAAAAAAAAGACTTTCCTGAGCCACAGGACCACCGACGTAGATGGGGAAATTGCAATTCGGTATAGATTCCAATAATTGGCCTATGCGAACATTGGTTTGATTATTTAGGACAAATCCGAGGGAACCCTCTGTATTGTATTCACATAACAATATCACGGATCTGAGGAATCTAGGGTCTAGCATAAATGGCTCGGAAATCAATAGACTTCCTTTTTGTGGGTTTAGTTCGGTAAACATATAGCGCGAATTTTAATTATTTATTGAATTTAATCTTTTTTATTTAATCTATGCGAGATTTGTGCCAAAATTGAGATTTTGTCAATTTCTACTAACTTTATAGAGAAAAAGCAATGATTTTAGTAAGTTTGTGGGATATAAAACAGGTTTCTATGTCCATTCAACATAAAGATATTGCAGCAATCAGACAGGATTACGTATTAGGTAGCCTATCTGAATCGGATGTGGATCGTAATCCAGTCCACCAGTTTAAAAAATGGTTTGATGAGGCTATTCACAGCGAGGTAATCGAGCCTAATGCCATGGTGCTTTCAACGGTGTCATCCGATCAATTACCTTCCTCGCGAGTTGTTTTATTGAAGGACATTGTAGCTGAAGGACTGGTCTTTTTTACAAATTATGAAAGCCGTAAAGGGGAAGACATGAAAGTGAATCCGCATGTTGCCATGTTGTTTTTTTGGCCTGAATTACAAAGGCAGGTCCGAATTGAAGGTGTTATTGATTTTGTAAGTGAGGCCGATTCCGATGAATATTTCCAATCGCGCCCAAAAGCAAGCCGTATCGGTGCACTAGCATCCCCGCAGAGCCATGAAATCCCCAACCGTAGTTTTTTGGAAAACAGGGTGGAAGCACTCGAAAACCAATACAATGGAAGCGATTCTGTACCGAGACCGTCACATTGGGGTGGCTATCTGTTGAAACCGATTTATTTTGAGTTTTGGCAGGGGCGTGCAAGCCGGCTACATGATCGCATAGTCTATAAAAAGGTGTCGGATTCCTGGAAGATTACGCGTATAGCTCCATAAATATGACATTTGACGAAATTAAATCGATGCTTGTTTCCAAATTTGGAACTCAACTTATTCTTAAAGAAGATCGCAATGGGCTGCAGCCTGCACTATTTATAGATAAAGCAGATATTGTAGCCGTTTGTTTATTCCTCCGGGATACAGAAGGCTTATATTTTGATTTTTTAAGCAACCTTACTGCAGTGGATTATCAAACGCATTTTACCATTGTCTACCATTTAAATTCCTTGCCGTATCAACACAATTTGGTCTTAAAAGTTGAGTTGTCTGGTCATCGTTCGCTGGATGAACTACCGGAGATTCCTTCGCTTACTTCGGTGTGGCGCACGGCAGACTGGCATGAGCGCGAAGCATTTGACCTGATGGGGATTTATTTTGAGGGACATCCGGACCTTAGAAGGATTTTGCTGCCTGACGATTGGGAGGGCTATCCTTTACGGAAGGATTATGAGGAAGCGGAGAAATATCATGGCATTCATATTAATTGATAGAAATGGCGAATCCAAAATATAAAGAGGCATTACTGCGCTATGAAAAACACCTTACAGAGATCTCAAGTCAGGAAATGGTGTTGAATATGGGACCTCAGCACCCTTCGACACATGGTGTGCTTCGGTTACAACTGATTACAGACGGAGAGATTGTGAAAGAGGTTGTTCCACATTTGGGTTATCTGCATCGTTGTTTCGATAAGCATGCTGAATCGTTGAATTATGCAAAAACAATTCCTTTTACCGATCGCTTGGACTATTTGGCTTCGATGAACAATAGCCATGCTTTCGTTATGGGGGTTGAACGTATGCTTGGCCTTGACAGCAAAATACCTAAAAGAATAGAGTACATTCGGGTTTTGGTCTGTGAACTCAACCGAATAGCATCCCACCTGATTGCTATTGGTACATATGGTATTGATATCGGTGCCACAACGCCATTTTTGTGGTGTTTTCGGGATCGTGAACATATCATGAATATGTTGGAATGGGCCTCAGGTTCCAGGATGCTGTACAACTATATCTGGGTAGGCGGGTTATTTTATGATTTGCCCGTTGGCTTTGAAGAGCGCTGTACAGAATTTATCACGTATTTCAAACCTAAATTGGTCGAACTGGATGAGATATTGACACAGAACCAAATATTTATTTCCCGTACGGCTAAAATAGGTGTACTTCCTGCTGATGTAGCCATAAATTATGGTGTATCGGGACCTATGCTGCGTGCTTCGGGAATAAAATGGGATTTGAGACGCATAGATGGTTATTCTGTCTACCCGGAAATTGATTTCGAGATACCTGTGGGAAAAGGTGAAATGGGGGTAATCGGTGATTGCTGGGATCGTTATAAAGTTAGGGTGGACGAGGTCAAGGAATCGGTTCGCATTGTCGAACAATGCCTTGAACGACTACAGAAAGACTTTAAACGTACGGCCGAATTTGATCCGCGCGCTTTGGTCCCGAAGAAAGTGAATCTGAAAGCTCAGGACTACTATGTCCGTGCTGAAAATCCGAAAGGAGAATTAGGGTTTTATTTTGTCACAAAAGATAAATCAGATATCCCGTTGCGGGTCAAGTCAAGGGGCCCAAGCTTTAATAACCTTTCCGTGATTTCAGAACTTGGAAAAGGGGTGCTGATTGCTGATTTAATTGCGATCCTAGGATCGATTGATATCGTTTTGGGAGAGGTTGATCGTTAGACTGCGGTAGTGTGCATGTTTTATAAACGATTTAGCAAAATAAAATAGAGATTGTATTGAAAATGTTGCATAAAAACGCAATTAAATTTGTAATTGAAAGCAATTTTCATCATATTTGCAGTCTCATAATTTAAGTTTATAATTGGTTAATGAAAGCTCGTTACTCCCAAAGTAACGGGCTTCTCTTTTTTATAGTGTGCAATCTATTGATGCTGTGTATTTATGATACTGGTGTGTTGGTTTGAGATTGAAGGGTTTACTGCCTTTTCTCGCGAGTATTGTTGATTATCCTGTAGATTTCATCGAATTCCTGTACTAGAATTTAACGTAAATGATTACCTTTACTGGTCTTAAATATAAAAAAGTGACGGATAGTTTAGTTATCATTCCAACATATAATGAAAAGGAAAATATTGAAAAAATCATTCGCAAAGTTTTTTCCTTATCACACGCATTTGATATTCTAATTGTAGACGATGGTTCGCCCGATGGGACGGCGACAATCATCAAGAATTTACAGGTTAATGAATTTTCTGGCCGTTTGTTTATCGAAGAGCGAATCGGGAAGCTGGGTTTAGGAACAGCGTATATCCATGGATTTAAATGGGCGCTATCCCGCGAACATTACCGCTATATTTTCGAAATGGATGCAGATTTCAGCCACAATCCAGAGGATTTACTTCGTTTACGGCAGGCTTGTGCGGATGGTGCAGACATGAGCATAGGTTCGCGTTATATCAAGGGCGTGAATGTTGTCAATTGGCCGATGAGCCGTGTGTTGATGTCCTATTTTGCTTCAGTATATGTTCGTTTTATAACGGGAATAAATATCCAGGATGCTACCGCAGGATTTGTTTGTTTCACGAGGGAAGTCCTGAGGACAATCCCACTCGAAAAGATTAAGTTTGTAGGGTATGCTTTCCAGATTGAAATGAAATTCACCGCCATAAAATATGGCTTTGATGTAGTCGAAGTACCCATTATATTCACAGATCGGACCGAAGGCACATCAAAGATGAGCACAAGTATCTTTAAGGAAGCTTTTTTTGGAGTTATCCAATTGAAATTAGGAAGTATCGGAAAGCGGTACAAGAGAAATTAAAAGATCGCTACAATGAACGAGAATTTAGATCCAAATCCAGAGCGTCTGAGCAACACAGATCGTGATATTGAACGGGCATTGCGGCCTCAGGCTTTTGAAGATTTTACAGGTCAGGCTAAAATATTAGAGAACCTCAATATTTTTGTGAAGGCAGCCAGGCTGAGAGGCGAGGCGCTGGATCACGTTTTGCTACATGGCCCCCCAGGCTTAGGAAAGACGACCTTATCCCATATCATTGCTAATGAGATGGGTGTTGGCATTAAAATTACTTCGGGACCTGTATTGGATAAACCGGGTGATCTTGCAGGATTATTGACAAATCTCGAAGAAGGGGATGTCTTGTTTATCGATGAGATCCACCGTTTAAGCCCTTTAGTAGAAGAATATCTCTATTCGGCAATGGAAGATTTTAAAATCGACATTATGCTGGAAACAGGACCGAATGCACGGTCTGTGCAGATCTCCCTTAATCCGTTTACCCTAATCGGGGCAACAACACGCTCAGGACTTTTGACAGCCCCCTTGCGTGCACGCTTTGGAATTAATTCGCGCCTACAATATTATGATGCGAAACTCCTGACAACTATCGTGTTGCGTTCGGCACATATCTTAAACACACCGATTTCTGATGAAGGTGCCTATGAGATTGCACGAAGGAGCAGAGGTACACCCCGGATAGCCAATGCTTTACTGCGCCGTACACGGGATTTTGCACAGATAAAGGGTAACGGAAGCATCGATAAAGAAATAGCGAAATATGCTTTGCACGCGCTTAATGTGGATGAAAATGGTTTAGACGAGATGGACAACAAAATCTTAACGACTATTATAGACAAATTTAAAGGTGGACCTGTCGGTTTAAAAACTGTAGCCACAGCAGTTGGGGAGGATGAAGGTACGATTGAGGAAGTCTACGAACCCTTTCTGATTCAAGAAGGATACATTATGCGGACCTCGCGGGGGCGCGAATGTACCGAGGCTGCTTATAAGCATTTGGGCCGTGTCAATCACTCGAAAGGAAATACATTGTTTTAATCGCGAATAGAAACGATACTTTAACTTTTCTGCTGAATAATTTTATTGGTCCGGCTCATTAGGGCTGGACTAGGTTTTGTTCGTTGAAAATAGTTTATCTGAGCCTGTAACTCCTCATGTATCCAAGGGTACTTTTTTCGTAGGTTATTTAAGATGTCCAGGCAGTTGACCAATACAGCGACAGGACATGCAGGTTCGATCATCCATTGGAAGGAATGCTCGATAATTTCTTCTTCTATCTCATTTTGAAGTATATATTCTTTATTTTTTTTAGACGTTAAAAATAATAGAATTTTAGTATAGCTTCTAAGACAACTCCAGTTTTTTTGTTTTTTTAAATTGTTCAAGAATTGCGGGAGAACAGATTTTAGCAACGCTGTATTCTTTAAAACGATGGTTTCAAATACCCATGCGGCGCGAAAGGCAACCTTTTTATCCTTCTCTAAGGAGATGTTCAGCAGATCAGCCAGGGTTATTCCTTGGAGCATCTCCAAAGAAAAATCCGTTACCTCGAAAGATCTCAAGGTAACGGATAAAAATGCTAATTTTTCATTGTAGGTCATGTAACCGTTATTTTTGTGGCTTTTCTCGATTCATTTCAGTCATGTCAACTTCGTTCATCTTGGAATCACCCAACAGATATTGGCTAAAGTAATCGCCCATTTTCCAGAAGAAATACTCCGTCATATCGCCAAAGCCATGTCTTTGTCCAGGTAATAGCAGGAAATCAAATCTTTTGTTAGCCTTGATCAATGCGTCTACCATGCGAATTGAATTTGCCGGGTGCACATTGTTGTCAATGTCTCCTGTAGCGATAAGTAGTCTGCCTTTTAGGTTTTTTGCGAGCTCTGTATTTTTATTGATTTGGTAGGAGAATGTTGTATCGCCTTTAGCCGATACTTTTTCTGTCACCCCATGATGACGCTCACTCCACCAGCGGTTGTAAATCTGATTTTCATGGTTTCCGGCGCCAGACACCGCAACTTTAAAGAAGTCAGGGTAAACAAGCATCGCCGCTGTAGACATAAAACCACCGCCGGAGTGACCAGTTATACCAACGCGGTTAATGTCGATGTATTTATAACGATCTGCGAGCTGTTCCGCCGCTACTTTTTTATCTTCCAAACCATAATCGCGCAGATTGCCATATCCATAGGTATGATACCATTGCGAACGTGAAGGATGTCCACCACGGTTACCAACTGTGATGACGATAAAGCCAAACTGCGCTAGCCTGTCGATTCTGTCCATGCTTCTTCCAAAGGATTTATTGACAGCTTCGGTTTGAGGCCCAGGGTATACATATTCCACAATTGGATAAGTTCGGGTACTGTCAAAGTCAAATGGTTTGTACATAACCCCATAGAGATCCGTGGTGCCATCCCCAGCTTTCACTTTAAAAGGTTCTGGAAATTTGTAACCTGCAGCAAATAGCAAGGATAGGTCAGCTTTTTCCAGTGTCATTATTTTCTGTCCATTGCTATTGTATAAGACGGATTCAGGAGTCGTGTTTACTCTGGAGGAATTATTGACAAAATATCGGGAAGATTCGCTCACTTCCACTTGGTGGTCAAAGTTTCCTGGATTTAATAATTTAATTCCGGAACCATTTGTATTTACACTGTACTGATGTAGATAATAGGGGTCTTCGTTTTTCTCACGTCCCGATGCTGTAAAGTATAATGTTCCGGAAGCAGGGTCAAAGCCGGTAATTTCCTCCGTATGAAAAGCTCCTTTTGTAATTTGATTAATCAATTTTCCATTTGTGTCGTAGAGGTAGTAGTGGCCCCAGCCATCTCTTTCCGACCAATGAACTAATTGCTTCTTGTTTTCGATCAGGAATGGTTTTTGAACATCCAGATATACATTGGAACGCTCCTGGATAATATTGTTTACCGTACCATTTATATTGACCTTTAGGAGATCAATTCGTTTCAGGTCGCGGCTAGAGCGTGAAATGTAAAACTCTTCGTTATTGCCCAGCCAATAGTTGGTAAAATAATCCTCTTTATAAGAATTTTTATCCGGGGTTTTTGTCCAGGTAGAGACGGTCTGATTTTTAAACGCAGCTATATTGATGCGGCGTGGAGTTTTTGCTGCCGCGTCGAAGATATATAGTTCAGTTTCTGTCGAATCGACTTCGCCTGGCATTTGGTATTTATAAGTTTCAAGTGTCGGCCGGGATGAGCCAACATTATTGATTACCCATAAGGGCTTTAGAGAACGGTTGTCCTTTCTGGTCAAGGTAAAATAACGTCCATCCGGAGACCAGCTGATCCATACCCGCTTGCGTTTAGTATCGTTGTCTTTATCTTTTTCCTCACCCGTAGTTGTGCTATATTCATCACCGCCCCAAGCATAATATTGCACCCCGTCTTTTGTTATCTGGTGCTCAACAATGGTGCTGTCTTTTTCATCCTTTACCGCTTTAAGATAGTTGGATTTGTCCATCCAATACAAGTTGTAATCTTTCGCAAAATAGACTGTATTGGTGTCAGGCGAGAATGTCGCCCAACCCAATGGCGGTTTTACCTTTGTCGAGTCGCTGATTTCTACCACAGACTGTGCTGCTAAGTCATATTCCAGATAAAATAGTTTCTTTTTGGTGGTATCGGACTTATTCTTGAGCTTTTGTATTTCATCTTTGGATTTCACCGTATCTTTGGTGCTCTGAATCTGAAACCTCAATTTTTTCTCATCTTCGGTAAATCGAAGGCCCTGTAATTCCAAATGTTGTGCATCTACAGGATTTTTAACGATTTTAGTAATTTGTGCGGCGAGGTTGTCGTTATTGAAAAGAAGTTCTTTCTTTTTCAGCGCAGGGTTTACAATGTACCAGTTTCTTCCCTGCGGACTTGCGTAATCATACCAAAAGCGATCGGAAAAATTGATCCAATTTGGTTTGATGCTGGTCGAAAAAATCATTTTCTTTAATTTTTCAGGGGAGAATTTTGCAGCCAGCTGATAATTTGACTTTATAGGGGCTTCCTTCGCCTGTTGTGCAGTGCTAACATAGGGCAATAAGCTCGCCGCTAGGATTAAGTAGTACTTATGCATTAATAATATAGATAATTGTATAATAATGGTTCTGAACGTAAAAATATCTATTATTAGGTTCTTTTGCGAATGATTCGTGTAATAATCCTATGATGGATAGAAGTTTTCATTGAAATTGACCAGAAAAAGTTCCTTTGTTGCTCGGGTAACCCCAGTGTATAACCATCTTAAAAATTCAAGATCCAACATATCATCGTTTATATAGCCCTGGTCAACAAACACGATTGGCCATTGACCGCCTTGTGCTTTATGGCAGGTAATTGCAAATGCAAATTTAATCTGAAGCGCATTATAATAAGGGTCTTTTTTGATTGCTTCGAGCCTGTCCTTCTTATCCATGATATCGGCATAATCCAAGGCAATCTCTTCGTAGAGAGCTTTTTGGCTTTCATAGGGCAGATTGGGGCCGTCTGTATAGAGGCTATCTAAGATAACGCGGCAGGTGATGGGTTCTATTTCGTCAATGTCTACAAATTCAAGTGTGACATCTGCAAATCGAAATCCATGCTGATCGTGGATGTTACTTACTTTTCGTACTTTGGCCATATCGCCATTTGCAATAAATCCATCGCCCATGTTGTTTTCCTGTAACCAGAAGTAGTTGTTTTTTACAACCATAATATAATCTCCGCCCGTCAGTTCCTCGTCCCGGAACAAAATTCGGTTCCTTATATTTTGGTTGTATAAATTTGCAGATCGATTTGAACGGCAGATAATCATGGTATTTTCGAGTCCATATTTGTCATATGCATAGTTTATACCTTCGATTAACCGTTCACCTGTCATTCTGTAAAGATCTTTAAATCCTTTTGTTATGAATTTTGGAAAAGGGGAGTCGTCTTGATCTTCTTCTGCCGAGGTTATCTCTTCGCGTATTTTGGTTGCATTGTACAATATACCGGAGTCTTTGGATTGGCGGACAACCGTGGTTAGCTCAAAAGGATAAACGCAAAGATGAAATTCACTTTCGAGATAGCTTGGGTTTAAGGCAGGACTATCCAGGAGTCCTACAGGAGGTAATTGAGCCGTATCTCCAACAAATAATAGGGTACAGTTCTTCCCCGATTGTACATAACGGATCAAGTCGTCCAACAGGCTTGCCGAAAATGCATTCACAGGTGCGTTGGATATCATTGAAGCTTCATCGATGATAAATAAAGTGTCTTCGTGCAGGTTCTCCGCCAAGGTGAAATCCAGCTGAAATGATACAGCAGATTTTTTTCGGTATATTTTTTTGTGTATTGTCAGTGCTTTGCGACCAGAATAATAGGTGATCACTTTTGCCGCCCTGCCTGTTGGCGCCAGCAGAACAGCCTTTTTCCGTAATGCAGGCAGCACTTTAACCAGCGCCGAAATTAATGTTGTTTTTCCCGTACCAGCGTATCCTTTAAGTACAAAGCAGGATTGCTTGTCAAAAGCGAGAAGAAATTCTTGCAATAATTCGAAAGCCTCCAACTGCTGTTCGGTGGCTTGCCATGGGAATTGCTGTATTAACAGATTTTTGATGAACACCCTCAAAGTTATTTAAAAGGTTTGTCTTATCCTCTAGAAAAAGCTATTTTTGCTCTAAGAAGTTTTAATTTTTACAATTCAGCGAATGAATTATATTTCAAAACAATTTAATATTCATTATTTACCGGAGTACAATCTTTTGGTCAAGGCTGGCTTTCAGAAGGATGTCTTGGCGGTGGTTGATAAAAAGTCGATCGCACCGATTTTGATCGAGTATCCGTCTGAGGAGCCAATTTTGGATGCCACACGGATTATGAGCCTTCCGTTTCGATTTGTCCGCGTTGTGATACCACATCAAACTTTTACGTTTATTCCAAAAGAATTTTTTCTGAGCGAAAATATCAGCGATTACCTACAGTTTTTAGGTACAACTGATCTTGAAAATACATTTAGCTATTCTTTAGATAATCTTAATTTAGTTGCTGTATACCAGTTTGATGGGCTTTTATTAAATAGGTGGAAGCGGTTGTTTCCTGATGCTGTTATACTTCCCGAATTTGCGGTTGTGCTTGATCGTGCCCAGGAGCGTGTATCTATTAGAGGGAGTGTGCTGGGGCTTCATTTTGTAGCTGAAAATACAGTTGATTTTTATCTGTTTAAAAACGGGGTTTTTCAGCTTTATAATAGTTTTGAAATTCATAATCTTGATGATATCAGCTACTATGTCCTTAATATTTTAACACAATTCAATCTAGGAGACTCCATCAATAAAGTGCTCCTTTCAGGAGAAATTCCAAATGAATCCTATTATAAACGTATCTCTACTTATGCGGGTGATATCGAAATATTGGATTTGAAGACAAAAGTCGTATTGGCGGATAGCGAGATCGAGTCAAATTTGACCCCATATAATGTATTGTTTGATTCTATACTATGCGAATAATCGGAGGTCGTTTAGGTGGTTTAAGGCTGAACCCACCAACCAATTTACCTGTGAGGCCAACCACGGATATCGCTAAGGAAGCGCTGTTTAATATTTTACAGAACCGACTGGATTTTGATAGTTTAAAGTGTCTGGATCTTTTTGCAGGAACAGGAAATATTAGTTTTGAGCTCGCATCGCGAGATGTGGAGTCAGTAGATGCAATAGATCTTCATTTCAAATGTGTGCAATATATCAATGAAACAGCCGGGAAGATGAAACTGGAGCAAATTAAAGCAAGGAAAGCCGATGTATTTAAGTTTATTGCCAGCTGTAAGAATACCTATGATTTTATTTTTGCAGACCCACCTTATGATATTCCTAAATTGCCACAATTGCCAAAATTAATTTTTGAACAGGAATTGCTGCATGAACATGGGCTCCTTGTTGTTGAGCATCCGTCAACAAGACAAATGGAAGATCATCCAAATTTTATAGAAACTAGAAAATACGGGTATTCATCATTTTCTTTTTACGCTAAGACTATCTAATATGAAAATTGCTGTTTTTCCGGGCTCTTTTGACCCCTTTACATTAGCTCATCAAGATCTTGTTGAGAGAGCAATGCCGCTATTTGATAAAATTATTATTGCAGTGGGCTATAACGCCAATAAAAAAGGAATGTTAGATCACGACGAACGGGTAGATTCAATTAGCCGTGTTTTTAACGATGTGAGTAGGGTTGAGGTGCATAAATATAAAGGTCTTACAGTAGATTTCTGTAAGCAAGTTAAAGCACGTTTTATATTGCGTGGGCTCCGAAATACCAATGATTTTGAATTTGAAAATGCTGTTGCTCAAAATAATTTGTTGCTCAATAATGATGTTGAAAGCTATTTTTTGATGAGTAGATCTGGAAAGGCACATATTTCTTCATCCATTGTTAGAGACGTGTGGTTTAATGGAGGAGATATCAGTGCGATGGTGCCTGTTTCCATTTTATCCTGCCTGAATGAAAAAATAAGATAAGTTGCCTCAGGCTGGGAAAAAGTTGTTGAAAAACAGGTGTTTATATTCGTTATCTAAATCATCTGTTTTCTTTATTTTAGAACAGCTCACGTTCTCCTATACCGTATAGCCAAATATTATTTGGTAACTTGAATAGTGTATTTTTAATGTTCTTATTTTCAATATACTAGATTGTTTTTTTTGTGCTTTTGGTCTAGTAATCGCTTGCTTGGTTTAAGAGGTAATACTCTTCCGGTGTCAGCTTGATTTCTACAGCTCTGCTAAGTTCTTCGAGCTGCTGGATACTAGTTGCACTCACTATAGGCGCTGTAACTGAAGGCCTGTGTAAACTCCAGGCTAATGCTATAGCTGACATGCTAGCTTGTTGTGTATGTGCTATCTCAGCCAAAACATCTAAAATGCGCAGGCCGCGGGTGTTAAACTTGTCTTTTAGTGCGTCATAACGCTTGGCACCTTTGATGTCATCAATAAAGCGGTATTTACCCGACAGAAAACCACTGGCAAGTGAATAATAGCTGATGACGCCAAGATGATTATCGAGGGCCAATTGTTCATACTGCTCTTCGTATTTCATCCGATCGTAAAGGTTATATTCGGGCTGGATAGCGATATAATACGGTAAATTGTGGTCTTCGGCTATACGAAGGGATTCTGAAATCCGTTCTGGACTTAGGTTGGAAGCACCGATCCATTTTATTTTTCCATTCTGTATCAGTTGATGATAAGCCTCCAGTGTTTCATCGATTCCAGTTGTCAGATCATCGTGATGAGATTGATAAAGATCGATTGTGTCTACATTCAATCGCAGGAGTGAATCTTCCACAGATTTAATAATATACTCTTTTTTAAGATTAGGTTTACTATTGTCTATTCGACGTCCGCCGACTTTTGTTGCAATCTGAATTTTATCGCGAATATCTCTTTTGCTGATCCATTTGCCAATGATTGTTTCTGATTCTGACCCACTGTGTCCCGGCACCCAATGTGAATAGTTGTTGGATGTATCAATAAGACTGAATCCCATATCGATAAAAGCATCTAACAGGGCGAAAGATTGTTTCTCATCGACGGTCCAGCCAAATACATTTCCACCGAAAACAAGAGGTTTGAATTCAATTTCACTGTTTCCGAGTTTTACTTTTTCCATGATCATTTGATTGTTTTCTGATTAAAAATACGTAAAAAAGGTCGTTTTCAATCGTTCTATAGGGCAATGAAAAGTTTTTTTAAAATTTTCTCATTCATTTTCAATGAGTTTTAAAAATGATCAGTATAGTGATTTGGAATAATAAAAACTTTACTTACTTTTGCATCATCCCAAACGGATATGCCCGGATGGCGGAATTGGTAGACGCGCTGGTCTCAAACACCAGTGGGAAACCGTGCCGGTTCGACTCCGGCTCCGGGTACTAAAGCTTCTCAATCGAGAAGCTTTTTTTATTTACTGACTATTTTTTATACTTAGCTCAGCGTAGTTTCGCGCGGTTCCTTATTCATTTCCAAAATGAATGGTCTTATTCTTCTGGTTCTAAAACTTTTTTCCATATGTGTCCTAAATAAATTT
>NZ_DDKA01000001.1:452468-534950 GCF_002339225.1 Sphingobacterium sp. UBA2610 | reverse complement strand
AATTTATTTAGGACACATATGACATTTGATAACATTTTTTTTAAACGATTCCAGCTGCAGGCTGTTCTATTAATAAAAAACGAAAGGAAAATTATTATGAGCGAATTAACATGGAAAGGTCGTTGGAACGAAATTAAAGGTAAAGTAAAACAGCAATATGCGGATCTTACAGATGATGATTTACTATATGCAGAAGGCAAGGAAGATGAGTTAGTAGGTAAACTTCAAAAGAAAACAGGTAAAACACAAGATGAGGTGAATAGTTGGTTGAACGGTTTGTAGAATAGTGTTTTCGTGTTAAAGGCGGATAGCAGCAATGTTATCCGCCTTTTTTTTAGGTCTTTTTTCTATAAATCAAATAACTGATCAGCAGGCAAAGGTTCACGAGAACAGCAAAGCTATTTGAATAGATAATCGGTACTTCGCTTTTCATTATGCCGTACCATACCCATAGGGAAAGTCCTATGATTAATGTTAGTAGCATAACCGGAGAAAGGTCATCCACATTCTTTTCCTTTAGCACTTTGATGAGCTGCGGCAGCATAGAAATAGATGTGAGGATACCCGCAATAATACCCAGAAAGTTTTCATTGATCATAAGGACTTCGGTTTTATGTGATCATTACGTTGACATGACTAGATCAAAATGGATAACCGATCGCAAGATTAAACATCAGATTATCTTTTCGCCATCTTGAACTTCCAAAGTCGATATCCTTAAATACCCAACGCTCGCCCTTCGGTAAATAGGGGATACGGAACGGGATGGAAAAGTCGGTACGCAGGATCAGAAAGGTGAAGTCAAAGCGTAGCCCCAGGCCACCGCCCACGGCAAGTTCCTTGAGGAAATCCTTGCTGAATTTGCCCCCGGGCTTATTCTCATCCTCACGTTGTAGCCACACATTACCGGCATCAATAAAGGCTGCCCAATGGACGGGACCAGCTATTTTGGCTCGGTACTCGGTATTCAGCTCCAGCTTGATGTCGCCCGTCTGATCGGCATAAAAAAGCCCGTTTCCGAGTCGCTCGGGTGCCACTGTACCTGGTCCGATTGCACGTGCGCCAAAGGCACGGATACTATTTGGTCCGCCCACATAATATTGCTTAAGATAGGGCAGGGAACGCGAATTGCCATAGGAGTAGCTCATCCCTATACTCACCCGTGATGCGATCTGTGAATTTTCGCTGAGCTTGAAATAATGCCTGCCATCCACACTGGCTTTGATATACTGCGAGAAGTAGGCGTCAAAAAGTTTAAAAGTCTTGCCCTTATTAAAGTCTGCACCTTTGATCAGTCCCAGAATATTGCCCGAAAGGTCCAGGTTTCCCTTGAAATAAAACGTATTGCGCAGGTGCTTTTTCATGGTATTCTGAAAGGTGAAATTATAATTGGGCCCAATCGTAAATTGGGGATCGATTACATGCCGCAACGCCGGAATGGTATCCATCTGCATTTTGTAGCTTTCCGAAATGCCTCTTGGCTGTACATATGTGATTTCCATCAACGCCAGGTCATGCTGTTTCTCTTCGTTCTCTTGCCAGCTGTAACCGTAGCTCAGCGCCATGGAATTGAGGGTATAGGCTTTTCGCCGGTTTAAAAATTCATAGCGTGCCTTGATATAGGTATTCGGAATATATTGACGGGAAGGATTAATGGTGCCAAATGGTGTCAGTATCCTCGGGAAGGTCAAGGTTGCCTCGGTACCGTAGCGGAAATAGCTGGAGTTCAGATCGGCATTACCACCCGTTTGTATTTCGTAACCACCAAATACGTTGATATTGAGCTTCTCGGCGCCCTTAAAGGCATTCCGAAGAGTCCAGGTGACATTCACTTCGGTCCCGTTGTAGACGGAAGCCATTTTTCCCAGCAGTTCTACACGGATGGATTTCTTCGGCAGGGGAGTGAGGTAATAGTATACATCCAGCGCATTGGGTACTTCCTTGCTGTCCACAAAGTTATTTTTGACAAATTTCCAGCTGTTGAGATTCACCAAGTGGCTGATGGTCCTGTTGTGGGCATCGCGGTTATACAGATCGCCCTCCTTGAAAAAGATATGATTGGCAATTACTGGTTTGCGGAAGGTATGATTTGGGTCAATAAAATAATAACTGCTGTCAAATAGTTCGGCATGCCGCGGTGACTGCTGGTAGCCAGCTCCGGTTTCGGTATAGTTTGGGAAAATATAGATCTTATTGATTTTGGACGCAGTTCTTGCCTGTTCGGGCGTTTCCTTTTTTACGGTCACATAGAGGTTGACTTTATGATCCCCGATGGTGCTGTCTACCTGTACCAGGATATAGTCGGGGCTAAAATAATAGTAGCCCTTATTTTTAAGGACATTGTCTATCCGGTCCCGTTCATTGAGTACCACATCCAGGCTATAGTTGTTGTTTGGCCGTAGCAGGCTCTCGCCGGAAGTCCCCTGGATATCGCGGCCGAGTTGGGTCGTACTGTCCACATCAAAGGTGACTGATTTAATGCGGTAGATCAGATTGGGCTTAGCTGTATAGTCTACCGTTGCTTTTTTATTTTCAACTGTGGTATCGGAGGTGACTTCGGCATTGAAAAATCCGATATTCTCCAGCCGGTTGCGCAGCAGATTTTCATTGTACTCCCGGTTTACATCGCTCAGTAGTACAGGTTCCTCGCCAATTTTTTTGAGGAAACGTTTTATAAAGTTGCTGTTGGCGGTATCGCCCGCCATATTGTTAAAATAAAGCTTATAGGGCATGCCCAGCACCCGCTTATTGGGTTTGGGGCGCAGCGATTCGGCTAGGTAGGTCGCCAGTTTCTCCTTGTTTTTCTTCGAAATGGTATCGGATGCGATGTTCACGTTTCCTTTCACGTAAAGGCTCTCGCCTTCGGGCAGGTTTTTGGTCGACGAACAGGCCGCAATGATGCCGCTTATTATAAATAGGCCAATCAGCCCCTGTAGTTTAATTTGCATGGTAAGCCCTTTCCTCGTCTTCATTTTTAATTGCTGTGGTTTTGATCGTATCTAACTGCTTCGGCGTACTCTTTTTCCCTGCGCTGTTTGCCGTGCTGTCCACCTGCTGGCGGCGCTGCTGTTCTTTTTCCTGTTCTTCCATGCGTTTGCGGTATTCGGGGCTATGGAGCATCAGGCTGTCGCGGATGACGGTGCGGACGCTGTCCCGATAAGCCGAATCCTGTTCCATACGCTCGACATCAAAACGTTTCCTAAACTTCTTGCTGCCCGTATTGTAATATTCCTTGAGTTTTTTGGAGCGCATAAAGATCTCCTTAAATCGGTTGTAATCCATAGTAATGATAAAACCGATACCGGTTTCAACAAACTGTCCTTGCAAAGTGACCTGGTATTGGTTTTTGCGGTAGAATCGCGCAAAGTAGCGCCCATCTTGGGAAAGCTGATAATCCAGCTGTATATCACCGGCAATATTATTGGCCGCCTCACCAGGACGTGAATTTCCCTCTACTTCAAAATTGGATCCGATATTTACTTTCAGTCGGTCGTTGAGCAGCATTTTGGACACCCCGATGTTCAGGTCGGTACGCGTCTGGGCAGTTCCAGTGCTGTAATCGTCTGCTGAGGTCAGGTTGAAATCAAGTTCAACTCCCGTAATTAAATCGGAGGCCAGGCGGTTGAGCTGCGAACTCAAAAACGAACTGACGCTATTGCGTACCAGTGCTTCTGTACCCCCGCCACCGGAAAGGCTTTCAAATGGATTGGCCGACATAAAACGCCCCAGCACTATCAGTGAAAAGACTTGTTTATTGAGGTCGGAAGGATTATCGCGTAAAGTCGTCAGGGCATTGTCTACCTTACTGATCACATCCTGCGATACGATGGCATTGTTGGCATTCAGGTCGATATCAAAATTGAGCTGTGGCTGAAACAGTTGGTCTGAAATTTTCAGCAGCACGTCGAAAGGTATCTTTTGCTTGTACAAGTTGGCGTTCTGCGTGCCAAGCTGTGGCGCTACCAGTTCTAGCGTAGGGGCTTTTAAGGTATATACTGCCGTAATATTCAACTGCGCGTCCAATGGATCGCCATTCCAGGTAATTGTACTTCCTTTCTGAAATTTGAAGTCTCTGCTGACGGGACCAAAGCTGAACGAATAACTTCCCCTCTCCACGGTAAAAGTGCCCGACATGGTTATTTTACCGCTGGCATCTACGCCGGCATTTAATTCGGCCTCGCCCTGAATGTTTAGGGCATCCTGCGAGCCTGCATCAAGCAGAATCTTAAACTTAGCATCCTTATCAGTCTGCAGGTTCAGGTCGACATCTATGCCCGTCAGTTTGGTGACGGTCATGGAATCTAATCGGGCAAGGGCATTTGCGGTGGCCGTATCGCGTTTGTCTACAAATTCGACTACACCCTTCCGATCGGCCATACCGGGATCATTGTTGGGCATTACCATGGTAAAATCGGTACTGTCAAGTACTTTGATGGTACCGTCAACAATCGGTTTGTTAAGATTTCCGCCAATTTGCAGATCGGTGCCAAGAAACATTTTTCCATAAAATAGATCGTTGTCTGCTTGAGTGGAATTTAGGACTTCAAAATTGTCCATGGCGATGCCGAGGTCAAATTCAAAATCGGTGTAGGTCTGTGTCTTGATAGAACCGCTGACCTGGGCAAAATTGCCTTTGCTGTCTTCGAGTTCAAATTTGGGGAATGATATTCCATTTTGATCAAAACGGATCTGTTCATCTTTTGCTTTAAACAGGGCATTGAGCATGGCAACATTGAATTCAGCGTCTCTGAAATTGAGATCACCCCGGATCTGTGGTTTGGAAGGAGAGCCTGCTATTTTTAGTTGCCCTTCGACGTTGCCCTTGGAATCTTTGAGATTCCCCATGCTGAAAGCCTGTACCGTCTTCATCGTCAGTGGTGCAATATCGAGTGTGAAGTCAAGTGTTGCATCGCCTTGCGGCGGATTGATGAAATCACCGCTCAGGACGAGGTTATTTCCGTTTTCTGTGATGCTCACGTTGGCATTGTAGGTGTTTTCGCGTTCATTATTGACTTTGATATTGACATTGCCCACGGTATCTTTTCCGAAGTAAAACTTGTCGACGACAAGATCGGCAACAAAAACAGGACTGCTTTCCAAGCGGGAGAGCGTGGTTTGTCCGTTGATGCCGCCGCCGACATCCAGGCTGTCACTCATGACCATCTTGCTCAGTGTCTCGATACGGAAATTTTTAAACGCCACATCAATTGGTGAGTTCAGGATGCTGTCCTGTGACGCAATGCGCAGTTCCTGTCCCTTGTTGCTCAGGACAAAATTGTTGGCCAGCAGTCCTGCGCTGCCAAATTTTAAGCGGTTGTTGGACGCTACCTCCCACTTATCGTAGTTGAGCATGAGGCCGTCCTGTAGGAGGCTGAATTCAAATAGGCCATTATTGGCCTCCATGTTGGCGCCCAGGTGGTATTGTTCTTTGTCCTGTTTATCCTTGATCCAAAGCCCCATGTTGACGATGTTCTGAGCAACCTTACCACTGAAAACCGTATTGGTCAGCTCAATGCTGTTCATTTTAACTTTGTAGATTAAGGCCGAATAATAGAGCGCACTATCCAGACTGTTGATATCCAGGGTCACATTGTCAATCGCTGTACCCGCATACACAATGTGTGGAGCATCCAGTTTGGCCGAGAGGTTTTTGGAGGTACTATTGAAGAGACCATCCAAGGTAATGGCTTTCATTTCTGTCAGCTGTGGCAGAAAATCCTGAATCAGTCTATTGCGGGTCAGCTGTGCCGAAAATTCGATGATCTGAGGTGAGTAGGCCGGAATCTTGACCGGCTTTTCGGGTTTGTAATAAACTTGAAGCAAATCTTGGACGGCACTTTGCAGCTCCAGAATTTTGTATTTGCCGACCAGGTGGGCATTCAGAAAATCAGAACGCAGCACCAGCTGATTGCGGCTGGTATCGGCCTTGGCCAAGAGTGAGACAGTATCCAGTGCGTAACGATCGGAGTTATATTGGATCAACGAATTGGTAATATGCGCTTCACCATTCAAAAAGTTCGGATCTGCCGTGCTGAAGTTACCGCTCAGTTTACCCCGGTAGCTGAGCGCATCCTGCATCAAGTGTAACTTTTGCAGGTTGATGCTGTCGACCAGCAGTTCAAAAGCTACCTTGGGATAAGTCGATTTCATATTGGCGCTGGCATTCAGCTTAAGTTTGATGTTCGGATCGGGGCTCAGAATGGATGCCTTCATCGCGCCTTTATCGGCCGATACATCCATGTCGATATCATGGTAACGGTAGCCCATGGCATCCAGCCGGTTCACTTTACCGTCAAAATTGGCCACCAGTTTTTTAGGATCGGTACCCTTGCCTTTAATTTTTCCTTCGAACGAAAGGATGCCCAGGGTACTGTCCATTTTCATGATTTGACCAATATTGAGGTCACGAACGTTGACTGCCGCATCGTATAAGGTATCGCGCTTGGTCATTTGGACCGTTCCATCGACTTTGGCAGTGCCTTTTTCGGTCACCAATGCGAGGTTGGTCTTGAAGGCAGTCATTCCACCTTTAAAAGTTCCGCTCAGACCGATGGTATTGGGCAGCTCGATGCTCTGGGGCAGCATCGATTTGGAAACCAGTTTTTCGATATCCGAACGGCCGGTCGTCAGTTTTTTCAGGTTGAGGTCTACCGACAATTTATTCATATCGGGTAGTCCTTTCAGATGCAGGCTGGCAATCAATCGGGTATTGGAAAGTGTCCTGAAGTCGATATTCGGAATATACAGGTCATCGACACGGCCGGTCACGCGGGTGTCGATATAAAATTTCTTGTCCAATAGGGGCTTCATCACCTGCATGGTGTCCAGAAAGGGCGCGAGAAATCGGATATCGCGCATATCAATATGGCTTTTTGTGATGTTTGCATTGACCGTGATCAGTTCTGGTCTTTTAGCGATGATATCCAGGGAAGGATAACTTAGCTTAACGTAATCGCGAATCAGCGTGCGTGGTGTTTCCGCATAGAGATTTTTGATTTCGGCACCGGTATTGGTATAATTAAAATCGGCCTTTAGTTGCTTGATGACAAAGCCGGAGTGGTCGGCTGCCACGAGTTCTTTCAATGATCCGCTCATGGAGTCGGCGCTGTAATATAGATCGGTTAACCTGGTTTTAAGACCGGGCATGTGGATATTAAAGTAATCGAAGCCTTTGATGCGCGGCTGATTGTCGTCTTTAAAACGGATACTGGTATTGTTGATGATGATGTCTTTGGCTGAGACGACCCAATTCATTTTTGTGGCCGAACTGGTATCTGTTTTTGCAATGTCGTTCTTTTCTGCCTGGGGGTTCGATTTCTCAGTTTTTGCTTCCTTGTTTTTTGCGTTGGTTGTTGCCGCGTCTGCTTGCGCTGTCACTGCATTGGTTTTTGTCACCTTGGCAGCAGCCTGTTGAATTTTTCCCAGCAGGACATTGTTATCCGAGCCGTCGAGATCGAGCTTTTGGATATCGACAACTTGTTTATTCAGATCAATCTTATTGATGTCGGCATGGAATCTTTTTAGGATAAACTGCGACTTCAGTGCGCTTGACTGGTCCTCATAGCGCACCAAAATATTATTGAGGTCGGCCACCTGAATACCTACATCGGGGAGTAGCGAAGTCGTCTGTGCCGTTTTATCGGTGATACCAAAATCTTCTACCGATGGTCCTGCGCCTTCTACGGCGGGCTTCCACTGCTTGACCGTGGCATTAAGTCCGTCGATATTGATTTTAGGTAGCTCAAAGGCCATGTTTTTGGTCAGGTCAAATTTCTTTATGTTGGTATTTAAACGACCGAGATAGACGTCGGCACTGGTACCGATCACAGCATCCGCATAAACCACATGTATTTTTTCAAACTGTATTTTATCGAGGTTAAACAGCAGGGCAGAAGTTGTGTCGGCAGTAGGTTCACTTTCTTTTTCAGAAGCAAAGGCCTTAACGATATAATCAAAGTTAAAGGCGCTGTCGGGAAGGGTACGTCGTATTTTGGCGGTAATTCCGTGGGCTTCCAGGCTTTGGATCTCTACCGTATTTTTCAAAAGCTTGAGCATATTGATATCGACGGCAATGCTTTTTCCCGCAACCAGGGTATCCTTACTTTGGTCTTCGACGTAAATGTTTTCGAGGACCAATTTTTTGGGAAAATCAATATTAATGTAGCCAATGCTAACGGGTGTGCCGATCTTGCCTTCGACATAATGCGTTACTTTTCCGGCGATATAATTCTGTATACTGGGCAGGCGCAATAAAAAAAGGATCAGCATAAAAAGCGCAATGATGCCGCCAATAATCCACAGTATTGTTTTTAAAGCAATTCGTGTAAATCTGTTCAAGGTGTTGTTGATTTAAGTTTACAGATATAACAACACAGAACTGCAAATGGTTTGGATATCGTGAATTGATATCTCTGCCGATGTATGTTTAGCTTACCATAACAACCAAGTTAGAATCGCTAGAAAGCCGCCACGGATGAGTAATTCCTGTGTGAGCTCCTCGCGGTCCAGTTTATACCAGCTATATTTTTCATAATACTTCCGGATGGTCTGTCTGTTCTTTTCAATGACGATTTTATAGCTTGTTTTCATAACCGATTTATATTGATGTCATGGAAGAACATGCAATTTTAATGCAGTTTTAGGTGCAGGCAAGCGAATTTAGGTAGTTTATGTGGTACTATTGGTTATAAAATACAGGCTAAAGGGGTATTTTTAACACGATACTTTGCCAAATACGTTCGGGAAAGATACATGTCGATTACTGGTTGCTGTTTGCAGAAAGAAATTTGGCATTTTCCGGACAATAATCAGGCTTAGCTTGAATAGCTAAGCATGATTGCTTCGTTCGGCATGCGTGTTATCTTCGATATCTTTCCTATAGGATTGTTTTCTACCGTTCGTTGTTGTCGATTGTGCCGGGTTCATGCCCCGTGTTTTGGTCATATCGCGCGGCTACTCTTCGTGTACGCTGCGTCTGATCCGAAGGAAGAGTTTCGGTCTGTTGTCCCCGGCTGTAGAACGTATCTTCACTAAAGTGATAATGTTTGTAAAATTCGGTAGGATCGTAATTGTTAGCGCTCACGATAAAGCCCACATCGCCGGTACCTTCAAACACATGGCGGACGCTAAGTTCTGTTTCGGGGTCGAGCTGATCAGTAAGGTAAGCAGGCAGTCGGATGGCCTGGTCTTCGCTAATGGAGATGACCACCACTTCGCCATCATCGGCAGGATTATACAGATAATCTGTAGCGGGCTCTTCCGTAGGAATTTCATCTACGGTAAAGATCACGCTATGATTGATGGGTTCGACCGGCGGGGTGGGATAGGCTTCATCATTGCTCGCCTGAATCTTTGTGCCATCGTAGAGCGAAGCAAGGCCTATTGGTACAAGTACTTTCTTATCGTCTTCCACTACAAATTCGGCATCATTGAGATCAACGATGATATAACGGACCTGTTGGCTTTCGGGATCAAAGAGCAGATCATCGACCTTGCCGATCAGCTGACCGGCCTCATTTTTTACTTTCCAGCCGCGGATATCAGGTTCGCCATCGACAATTTCAAAATCGCTTCCACCGAGTTCAATCAAATGATTATAGTTTTTTTCTTCTAATGCCATGTTTTCAAATGTTTTGCGTTATCAATTCGTAGGTGTGACAGTGATTTAAAGGGTATCCCGTTGCGGTGCTGTACTATTGATGCTTGTGTCGGGCGTAGATTCAGGTAGCCTGTCGTCGGTGTTGTTGCGGTTTACAAAATACACTACCAATCCCAATGCAATCAATGAAAGCAGGATCCACAGCCACTTGGGCGCTCCGTTTCTAGGTTTTACTTCTAAATGTGCCATAAATTCTTTTTTTAAAAAGAACAACCCCTGAATGGCTTCGTTTGAAAAATTTTTCAGACGTTTTCCTCGCAGTAGTTCTTGTTGTTCTGTTTTCAGGGGATTGCATGCCAACATTACAAGGAAATAGTTAAGGGCGGAAACGGCCATGACCACGGTGAGGGCTTCGGTAGAGCCTAACAAGCACGAGGAGCAGCGTTCATGCGGGATGAATGGGCGGTGGATGGCCGGACTCCTTTCACAGCTTTTGGTCGCCCTATATCAAAAAAGAAAAATAATTCAAACGATTTACCGCTGACATTGTTCTTTGGTCGGAAATGTATTAATTAGTTAAATAAACAGAGGTTAAAGGATTGTTTTTTGTAAAGGCTAGGTTCGTGGTTGACCTAGCCTTTTTCTGTTGTCGGCTATAGTCTAATCATCCAAGAGCTGTCTCGGTTAAATTTTCGATCAGCTGATGATTTTAGGTCCTCCAACGGTCATTGATTTCCGTCGACTGAATATCCCCGTATAAAATAATCCTATTTGATAATTTATAAAAATTATTTATTTTTAAAGATAAATAACCTAATGTACGTTATAAATACTGATTTATGCTCAAAAAAATTAATCTTGTCATCGTACTGTGCCTTGTATTGCTGAGTTATATTTTTGCACAGGGACAATCGCTATCAAGCGGCTTTGTATCTTTGGTTATTAAGCTAAAAGGTAATACGAATGTAAAAGAACTTGACTTGAGCATTCCTTTTATGAGTAATCCTTTCCAGCAGGATAAGCCACTGCCATTTACACAAGTAAATGATTCTACATGGATGGCATCGGCCTATTCCTTTGGCCCTTCGTCGGTTTATTTAAGGCTAAATGGCCAATACCTCGCTTTTTTGCTTGTACCAAAGCAAGTGGGCACATTAACTGTTGCGATGTCGAATGACGGAAACAGCAGCTTGCATTATCAGGGACCATTTAAGCAGGTTTTCGACAATTCGGCGAAGCAGGAAAAATTGCTGATGGGGCTGTTTAGCTATCCTGCGGATAAAAAAAATGAAAAAATACCCTTTAAATCGGCAAATGATTTTATAATATATCAGTTGGGTAAGGTAGAAGAAATGACTAAAAAGCTGATTCCAGACTCAACTTCAGGATTTCTGAGGGAATACTATACCAAAATTGTCGAAGGTTTTCGGATACCAAGTTTTCTTTTAAATTATGCGGATATTTACGAGCACAATAAAAAGGCAGGACTGGATTCCACGCAGTTTCCATTGGTGCCAAAGCGGGATATTTCGTTTTACAAGGAAATCCTTAGCCCCAGATATCAGGATACCCTGAGTCTTTTTTCTGCTGCTTATGCTGCCATTCAGGCGGCCATCCTGCAGGATTCTCTGTTGCATCTTCCGGATATTACCGAGGTTGGCCCCATGGCTTTCAGAGAGCAGCTGCAACATCGCCTGGGCCCCATATTTAATCAGGATGGAAAGCTGTTTTATGAGATGGCCACAGCCAATGCTTTTGTCCAAAAAATGAATAAGGGCTATCAATTAAGCGTGCAAAATAAGTACTACATTACACATAGTTTTACCATAAAAGATCTGGTCGAATACCTTCTTTATCAGGATGAGCAAAATGCACTCCGAAAACAAAGGTCCACGGCAAAGGTCGTTATGTTTCCTTTTGCCATCGATAAGGAAGATGTCCTTGAAGAACTGATCAAGCCCTATCGGGGAAAAGTAGTTGTAATCGATCTTTGGGCGACCTGGTGTGGCCCCTGCATCGCATCTTTTTCGGAAATGGAAAAGGTCAAGAATCAATATAGCAATCGGGATGATGTCGTATTTGTATATGTGACGGATGAAAGCTCTGATCGCAAAAAATTTCAGGAATTTACAGATCTGCTCAAAGGCGATCACTATTACCTCTATAAAAAACAATTTGCAACAATCATCAAACAGTTTAATAACGCTATCCCCAGTTACCTCGTTTTCGATAAAACAGGTAACTTATCCGACCGTGCCACAGCTCCGGAGAATCAGGCTGTGGTCGCCAAATCCTGGATAGAAAAGGCCCTGAATAATTAGGGAAGAAGGTTATACAGTTGTAACTGAATGGACGATGGCTCAGGATAAAGTAGACAAAAGCCCGGCGATGGAAATCCATGCCGGGCTTTTCAATGCATTGCTCTTGATAGGAATTGTTTTAAGCTGTTATTCCTGCACTTTTTCATATTCCAGCGTACCGGTTTTGTCGCTGCTGATGACACGTTTCTTCTCGTCAAACGATTCTACCTTAAATTTGACGGAGATGATGCTTATTTTTACGGTAAGTGTTTTATTGTCTTCGGATAGTTTCCATTTTCCATTACGGGAATCACCATTGTGGATACCCTGAAATTTTCCGTCCTCCATAAACACCTGATAAGTGTCCTTAGGTGTAGACACAACGCCATCGACGTTTGTCTGTTTGACCAATTTCCATTTCCCAATAAGTTCTTTGGCGGTCTGGCTATATCCTGCAAAGGAACAAAGGACCAAAATAAGTGTTACGAGTGTTTTCATGTTGTGTTTGATTGCGGTGTAAAGGATATCTTAAATATAATGAGTATTAGCGCTTTTTTAGACAGTTTTTACATAAATATAATCAATCAAGTAGATCGGGTGGGTGGCTGGAGGAAGTAGGAAACGCTTTTTATTGTTTCGGAAAATAACTGTAGAAAATTAATGCTTGCTAGCTCCGAGGTTGTTTTTTTCTAAAACTTCCTGGTGTCTCCCCAGTCCATTTTTTAAAGAATTTCGAAAAGTTTGAAGCGTCGTATGTCAAGTGAAGTGCAATTTTTGCGATGGACAGGGGTGAATTAATCAGAAGTTCTTTGGCGCTACTGATAATTTTGAGATTGTAGAAATAACCGGGATGGTAACCTTTCTCTTTTTGAATGGTATAACAAAGATGTTTTGGAGAAACCGCAATTTCTCGGGCGATCTTGTTAAGCTCCATAAACTCCATGGTACGTCCAGTTATAACATCGTCAATATGTGTGTCCAGATAAGACAGTGTAATGCCTATCCATCAAAACAATGCCGTGGGTATACGCTGTATGCGAAGCAAATAATTTCCGTTAACTATTTTTGGAGAATATATGTAGTGGGATAGTTATCAGCGAAAGCTGATAACTATCTTTTATTTGCAGACACACACGGCGCAAAATGATCGGAATATTGTTCGCTATTCTTTGTTAATCAGAAGCTTGTTTTTATAATCGGAAGGTGTAACCCCTTTAATCGATTTAAAGAACTTGTTGAAGTTGGGCAAAGAGTTGAAACCACAAGCGTAAGCGATATGGGTTATTGGGTTTTCTTCCTGAACCAAAGCCTGCAGGCTTCATTGATCCGGACTTCATTGACGAATTTTGAAAATGTTTTCCGTGTACGTGCTTTAAAAAAACGACAAAAAGACGGCTTGGTCAAGTTGGCCAATTTGGCTGCCTCGTCCAGGGAAATGTCATCACTGAAATTTTCAAAAACATACGTGTAAATACTGAAGATAATTTCTCCATCCTTACCCGCCAGGCCATCAATATAATGTTTATTGGATAGTTTACTGTATTCCTGAGTATGCAACAGAATCCCTAAAGACTCGAAGAGATAGGCTGTTTTTTGTATTTCAGGAATAACTATCATCTTGTGCAGTATTTTTTTGAGTTTATTTTTTGCTTCTCCATAAAACAGCATTCCCTGTCTCGATCGCTCAAGAAAGTCTTTTAGCTGGCTTGTTTCAAATAATAGGGAGCAGAAAGACAGCAGGGCCTCTGGATCGAAATACAAGGTGATAAATTGTACGTTTTGCTCCTGGCCGGTTTCTGTAGGCGAGTTGTGCCAGACGTGTGGCAAACCAGGACCAATAAAAGTCAGCTCATCGCTTTCAAAGTCTTCCAGCTGATCTCCTATGCAGCTTTGGCCTTTACCCTTCATGATGTAAGTAAGCTGACATTCACGGTGAAAATGGTACTCGGAAAGAAGTTTGGGACAATTTTCGTGTCGGATTTCAAAAATCCTGTTTCCTGAATTTGAAAGTGCTTTCGCGTAAATTGGCTGCATAGATTCTTAACATATTTAATGAAATAAATGGGAACGTACACCAATCTTTATAATCGATTGAAAGTGATCACTCAAAAAACGTTTTTTAACGGTTAAAAGGCATGTATTAAACGCTTAAAATCATGTAAAATATTACTTTTTTCCAGTTCGTCGGACGGCAATCAAACTATATTAATCAAAGTTTAGCAACCCGTTGCCTATATTTTTTGCCAAAAAGCAAAAAATATAGCATGCTTATCGTGTATATTTAGGATATTGTTGGCACGCCATTAGTTCGATAGATTCATTGTATGCAAAAAAAGACCAATAGATATAGCCAATCGGCCACAGATCTTATTGTAAAGCTGTTTGAAAGCATTCATCCGCTGTCGGACGATTTAAAACAGCTGATCGAAACGCATAGCTATGTGATCGATGTGAAAGCCGGGGTTCGCCTGACTGATATCGGACAGGTGCAAAAGCAGATCTACTTCATTCTCCAGGGCGGTGTACATACTTATTATATTGATCCGGCGGGTAACGAGATCTGCTCTTGGCTGCTGTATGAAGGGGAGCTCGCGATTGCGGTCTATAGCTTTTTTAGTCAAAAACCGAGCTTCGAAGCCATCGAAACACTGGAGCCCTGCCGTCTATTGGTTCTGAGCTACGAGAAACTGAATGAGCTGTACCATAAATTCCCCGAATTTAATTTTATCGGTAGGGTATTGACCGAACGTTATTATATCAAAAGTGAAGAGAAAGCCAATGAACTGCGAATGTTGCCCGCGGTGGACCGATATAGAAATCTCGTTGAACGTTATCCTGAAATTTTAAAACGCACACCGTTGGGTATCGTCGCCTCGTATTTGGGGATAACGCAATCTACATTGAGCCGCATAAGAGCAAAAGTTTAACATGCCCACAGAATCCTGAACTTTTTTATAAGGAAGCAACACAATGTGTTAATAGGGCATCTAAAAAGAGCAATAAAGTGTATGTGTTTGCCAATAGCTATCCTTATTTTTGATGATATGGCGAGGATTCATTGCTTTTCTATTGCGAACAGTTGGCATTGCATCCCTAAATCGAATCGTAAACCTCAATGAAATTGAACACATCAATGCTAAACCGTATATGTACTGGTCTTGCACTCTGTTTTCTCCTGTCGGTGAAAATTGCTGTTGCGCAGACTGGAGCCAAGAAAGAAAACTGTATCTGGTTTGAACAACCTGCGAATGCCTTAGCCGTAGATTCCAAAAACGGCTGGGAGAGTGACCCCGAGTGGCTGAAAGCCCTACCCATTGGTAATGGAAACCTTGGGGCTATGGTTTTTGGCGATGTCAACCACGAGCGGATTCAGCTGAACGAAATGACCTTATGGAGTGGAAGCTTCGACGCAGGCGACAATTCTGCGGCTTCACAGTCCCTGCAAAAGATTCGTGAATTGCTGTTTCAGGGCAACTATAAAGAAGCAACCGAACTGACCAATAAAACGCAGATTACAAAGGGAAAAGGATCGGGGAGTGGTAATGGTGCCAATGTTCCCTTTGGTTGCTTCCAGACCTTGGGCGATTTACGGCTTGACTTTGGTACGGATGCCACTTATCAGAATTATCGCCGTGAATTGGATCTGATGAAAGGAATTGCTTCCAGTTCTTTTGTCCAAAATGGCGTCAAGTTTACACGGGAAGTTTTCGCTAGTCACCCCGATCAGGCGATCATTATCCGGCTCACTGCAGACAAAGCCGGGGCGATCAATGTGCTCTTCAGTTTGGATCGGCCGGAAAGGTTTGCGACAGCGGTTACGGCAAAGCACGGACTGCGCATGTTTGGCGTGCTCGATAATGGCCGGGGTGGAAATGGTATGCTGTATGAAGCTGAGGTGACACCGGTCCTGGAAGGCGGCAAAATCAGCAGCCAGACCAAAACCGGTATTCAGGTTACAGGTGCCAATGCGTTGACGCTTATTGTAACTGCAAAAACAAATTATAAACAGCGTTATCCAGACTATATTAATGCCAATTATCAAAAAGAACATCTCGAAATACGGAAAGCGGCTACGGGCAAATCGTACCAGACGCTTCGGGATCGTCATATCAAAGACTTTTCTTCGTTTATGGGACGGGTGAGTTTTCAGCTGGGAAATAGTACCAATAATATGCCTACCAATGTGTTGATGGCCAATAATCTGCGTAGCGGAAATGAACAGGCCTTATATCCCCTGTATTTTCAGTACGGCAGATACCTATTGCTTTCTTCCTCGAGAGCGGGCGGTCTTCCTGCCAATCTGCAGGGAATCTGGGCCAATAAGATACAAACACCATGGAATGGCGATTACCATACCGATATCAATATACAGATGAACTACTGGCCTGCGGAGGTAGCCAATCTATCCGAATCGCATCGTCCCCTGATGGATCTGATCGCATCGCTTGTGGCACCAGGTAGCAAAACAGCCCAGATACAATATGGGATGCGGGGATGGGCGCTGCATCCGATAACGAATGTTTGGGGCTACACTTCTCCGGGGGAAAGTGCAAGTTGGGGGATGCATATCGGGGCCGGAGCCTGGATTGCCCAACATATCTGGGAACATTATGCCTTTACACAGGATAAAGACTTTTTAAGAAAAGCTTATCCGATTCTAAAAGAGGCTTCGACTTTTTACCAAGATTGGCTGACAACGGATCCTAAAACAGGGCTGCTGGTTTCGGGGCCTTCACCTTCGCCAGAAAATTCCTTTAAAGCGCCCGATGGCTCTATTGCGCAGATCAGTATGGGGCCATCGCATGACCAGCAGGTTATTTTCAATCTATTTGAGCACACACTGGCTGCGTCGGAAATACTGGGTTTAAAGGACGATGCTTTTGGAAAGGCATTGAAGGCCGCAAAAGACAAACTGGCCCGTCCAAAAATTGGTCATGACGGGCGCCTGATGGAATGGGCCGAAGAGTTTGAAGAGGTAGAACCTGCTCATCGTCATCTGTCCCATCTGTTTGCGCTATACCCGGGTAATAAAATCACGTTGGATCGTACGCCCGCATTGGCAAAAGCTGTGCAGCAGTCGTTGGAAAGACGTGGCGATGATGGGGTAGGCTGGACCTACGCCTGGAAAATTGCGCTTTGGGCACGATTGCAGCAGGGCGATCGGGCATTGAAGTTGCTCAATAAACAACTGCGCCCTACATCGGATATGGATACCAAATATGACGGTGGGGGCGGGACTTATTACAATATGTTTGATGCTTGTCCCCCATTTCAGATCGATGGCAACTTTGGCGTGATTGCCGGAATGGCCGAAATGCTCCTGCAAAGCCATGAAGATTTTATCGAGCTGCTTCCGGCGCTTCCCGCCAATTGGAAAGATGGCGAGATAAAGGGCCTGGTAGCTAGGGGAGCGATCGAAATTGATCTGAAATGGACAAATGGTCAATTGGTCAGCGCTGCAGCAAAAGCCAAAAAGAAACAGAAATGTCGGGTGAAGTATGCGGGGAAATTGCTGGAGCTTGAACTACCGGCGGGTGAAAAAGTCAATCTGAAAATATAATTTCAAAAAAATACCGAAGGATAAATTCCTTCGGTATTTTTTTTGTGAAAAAGAAAATTACAATTTAAAGTTAGATGGTTTTGCTGTCACGCAGCATCTTAATGATATTGTGCGCTTCAAGTTGCTTGCTGAGCTGCGTGTTGATCAAACTATGCACATTTTGCGAAAGCTCTTCCGAACCATCAGCCAAAGCGGTTTGATAGGTCGATTTGAATGCATCTTCACCCTGCTCACAGGTTTCTAGCAGACTTCTTTCGTCATCTCCCGTGATATTTACTTTTATTCCCATCCATGCGCGGAAAAGCTTACCGCTCAGCATGGTGCTATCTGTTGGTTCTTTGCCTTCAAGTTCAACATAAGGTGTCAACTCGGCAATAAATTCTTCCGACTGTCCGATAAATTTTTGAAATGTTGGGACTAGTTTATCCAAGCCATGGCTAGTTGCCAGATCAATTGCCTTTTTATAACCTTCGATGCGGTCGTTGTTGATTTTGATAATATCGTTGATGATCTCCGGATTGTTGATGTTGTTTTCCATAATATTGTTATTTGTTATCATTTTGTTTATTCGAAAAACAGCAGGCATTGCATGATCGTTTGCAGAATTCGAGATTCAGGTATTTAAATCGTAGCCCGTATTTATCCCATTTTTTATTGCACGGGAATAAATCTGTCTAAAACTTTCTGCAATTTGCCCTTGTTCTTAAAACCGAATACTGTCCATTAGGCAGCGCAACGAAAACTATGCAACAAAACATTCATGTAGCCATTATCGGGGGTGGACCCAGTGGCCTGTTTATGTACAAAAGATTGATCGAAAAGAATATCGCCGGTCTCAAGGTATCTATTTTCGAATCCCGAAAACAATTGGGGGCAGGAATGCCTTACAGCTACGAAGGTGCCACACCGGAGCACTTGACGAATGTATCGGATCATGAAATCCCCACATTGGTCACGACGATTGAGGATTATGTTCAATCCCTATCGGAGGCCACGCTCCGTACTTATGGAATCGATGTGGACGATTTTAATCGCTACAAAGTGGTTCCACGGCTGCTCCTCGGCCGCTACCTTTCGGAGCAGTTTATGTTATTGAAGCGGATGGCGGATGAACAGGGCATTGAAACACAGGTTCACCTCGCTAGCCAGGTTACGGATATTATTGACCTCGAAGGCCAGGCGCAGGTTAAAATTACGGTGGGCAGCACCGATACCTATATCTTAGACAAGGTAGTCATCTGTACCGGACATAAGTGGCCAACCAAGTATGAGGGCAATGTCGAACATTATTTCGAATCGCCCTATCCACCGTCCAAGTTGGCCTTAAAAACCAATCACGCCGTCGGCATACGCGGTGCTTCGCTCACAGCAATCGACGCTATCCGTACGCTGGCTCGCCACAATGGTTCTTTTGAAACCCTGGAGACAGGAGAGCTAAGGTATCAGATCGACCCGGGAAGCGAAAATTTTAAGATATTGATGCATACCCGCAGTGGGCTGCTTCCTGCGATCCGCTTCCATCAGGAAGAACCTTTCTTGGCCAATAACCTGGTGATCTCCGAAGAGGAGCTGATGCTTAACAGGCTAGAGAATGAGGGTTTCGTCTCGCTGGATTTTCTGTTTGAGCGCAATTTTAAAGCGCAGTTCAAGGAAAGAGATCCCGACTTTTATGCGATCGTGGAAAAGCTCAGCCTGGAAGACTTTGTAGAGGCAGTACTCCATTTAAGGGAACAGAAAGATGCCTTCGAGGGATTTCGCCAGGAGCATGAACAAGCGCTGAAATCTATTAAAAGGCGCCAATCCATCTATTGGAAGGAAGTCCTTTCTGCCTTGAGTTTCACCTTAAATTACCCCGCCAAGTACATGTCTGCCGAAGATATGCTGCGTTTAAAAAAAGTACTCATGCCGCTGATTTCTATTGTCATCGCTTTTGTGCCGCAGAGTTCCAGTCGTGAGATGCTTGCACTGTACGATGCCGGCCGCCTGGAAGTGGTCAATGTAGGCAACGAAAGCCGGGTTGAACCAGCGAGCGATCGCGGCGCCAATTATTTTTATACTGATGAATCAGGGATCGAAATAAAATCGCATTATAAGACATTTGTGGATTGTGTGGGACAGCGACCACTGAACTTTGAAGAATTTCCATTCAAGAGTTTGGTCGACAATGGCCATGTCAGCCCAGCCTACTTACGGTTTCGCTCCGTGGAACAGGCCAAGGAACAAATGCTGGCCGGTAATGACCACATGTTTGTGGCACCGGATGGCGCTATTTTTTTGCAGGTACCCGGTGTAAAGATCGATGACAGCTTCCGCTTGGTGGATCACAGTGGTATCGCTAGCCAACGTCTTTTTATGATGGCCGTACCTTATATGGGGGGGTACAATCCGGATTATTCAGGCCTTGATTTTTGTGCTGCGACATCGGCTATCATTGCTGGGAAGATTGCGGAGAGCGGATAAATACGCAACTTTTTGTTAAAATACGGTAAGATGGTTGAGGGCCGGCGGCGCACGATTTAATTTAGACGTCCTATTGCTATATTTGGCCGCCATCTAGACCATCGGTTGGCATAGTCTTAACTCAATTGATGAAAAAGCATGCCTAAAACTATTTTAAGAAATCTGCAGATAGGTTTCGGAATATCCTTGTTGATCCTATTAGCGAGCTCAACGGCTTCTTATATTAGTATTCGTAAGCAGAGCCATAATAGTGCGATGGTCGACCACAGCCGGCGGGTCATGAGCCGCGTCAACAAAATTCTGCAGGATCTGCAGAATGCCGAAACTGGCCAGCGCGGCTTCCTGCTTACAGGTTTAGACAAGTTTCTGGATCCTTACAAAACCGGCCTCCAGTCGCTGCCCCAATCGCTGAGTCGTGCGCACGATCTTACGTCCGACAATCCTGAACAGCAGCAGATAATCGATACGCTATCCACACTCGTGCAATCCCGACTGGCAAAGCTTGAAAACCTGGTCAATATCAAAAAGCGTGGTGGAATGGTCACCGTTTCGCAGCTTGAGGAGGGCAAGACTTATATGGACAGCTGCCGTTTGCTCATCAGCAAAATTATCGATCGTGAAGAACTTTTGCTCAATAAGCGTTCGGAAGAACTGAGCCGCTCTTCGGGCTATACCTCCATCTTTGTTTTGTTGGCCGCTGCTGTATCCTTATTGATTACCCTCTTCTTTTACTTCCGCCTGCGAGCGGATTTCTTTCAACGGGAGCAGCTGCAGAATGACCTGAAACGTAAAGATGAAGAGATCCAGCGGCGGCTGAGCATCACCCAGCGCATCGCAAGGGAGATAGCGGCCGGACATTATGATATGCAGATTCAGGATGGCGAACAGGACGATCTGGGCAGCCTGACGGGATCCCTCAATGAAATGGCGCGTTCGCTCAAAACATCTTTTGAAGAACTCAATAATAACAACTGGCATCAAGCTGGTCTAACCCAGTTGGGTAACCTGTTGATGGGTAATAAACAGCAGGAAGAGCTTACGGCTGTCACGCTGGGCCATCTGACAAAATATGGCAACTGTGTAAACGGCGCCATATACCTGATGGAACAAGATGAGCTTGTCTTAAGGGGATCCTATGGACTTGAAGATCCCGAACGTAAACGCTTCGCCCCAGGTGAGGGCATGGTCGGCCAGGTCTTTAAAGACAAGAAAGAAAAGTTATTCGAAAACCTCGAAGATACCGATTATGTCATCAGCTTTGCTGCTGGGAAGGTACTGGTGAACAACCTTTTTATACTGCCTGTTTTCGATGGTAACGAATGTATCGGTGTAATGGAGCTGGGCTCACTACAACCTTTTTCTTCCATTCAGCTGGCGTTTTTTAGGGATGCGGTGCAAAAGGTGGGTACGACACTTGCGGCGGCCCAAGCCAGACTGGTGGTACAGAATTTATTGGAAGAAACCCAGGCACAGACCGAAGAATTGCAGGCACAGCATACCGAACTGGAATCGCTCAATTCGAGCCTCGAGATGCATACCCATAAGCTGCAGGCTTCGGAAGAGGAACTCCGCGTACAGCAGGAAGAATTGGTGCAGTCTAACCGTGAATTGGAAGAGCGCTCCAAATTGCTGGAGGATAAAAATTTGGAGATTGCCGAACGCAATCAGGAAATACAGAAAAAGGCGGCGGAGCTTGAACAGAGTACACGCTATAAGTCTGAATTTTTGGCCAATATGTCGCATGAACTGCGTACACCCCTCAATTCAATTCTGTTACTTTCACGCTTGATGGCCGAAAATTCGGATGGTAACCTGAATGAAGAACAGATGGAATCGGCAGCTGTGATCCAAAGTTCGGGAAAGAGCCTGCTGACCTTGATAGACGAGATTCTGGATCTTTCCAAAATAGAATCCGGAAAAATGGATCTGGATGTACAGCCTGTATTTTTTGCCGATATATTGAACGGGCTGACGGCGATGTTCGCACCAATCGCCGCCGACAAGCAACTTGGATTAGAAATGAGCGTTGCGGAGGGAATGCCGCTACAGCTCGAAACAGACAAGCAGCGCCTGGATCAGATTTTACGTAACCTATTGTCGAATGCCATCAAATTTACAGCTTCGGGTAAGGTTACTTTGCATATTGACCACGAACAGTCGCAGACAAACCGTATCGTATTTGCAGTGCGCGATACGGGAATCGGGATACCGAAAGACAAGCAGCATCTGATATTTGAAGCATTCCAACAAGCAGACGGTTCTACACGCCGCAAATTTGGCGGTACTGGACTGGGGCTCTCCATCAGTCGGGAACTGGCGCGTCTGCTCGGCGGCGAAATCTTGCTGGATAGCGAAGAAAACAAAGGCAGTGTATTCCGACTGATCCTTCCAGCGAAGACTTCGGATGCCACGCCAGCTGCTTTCGGCACGGTGCAATTGTTGCCGATAGAGCTAGACTTCGCTGAAGAAGCATCTACAGCTGGAGTGCAGACTTCGGAAACAGTGAACTTGCCTGCCAAAAAGACACTGGAGATACCTATCCCAGCCGATATTCCTGATGATCGCGATAGTATCGTCGCAGGCGACCGCTTCATTTTGATTGTTGAGGATGATATTGAATTCGCAAAGATTCTGCTGAAATATACGCGCCAGCAAAACTACAAGGGTATCGTGGTCGTCCGTGGTGATATCGCGGCTGAGATGGTGGCCCGTTATATGCCGCTAGCCGTTCTGCTGGATATTCAGCTTCCGCTCAAAGATGGCTGGCAGGTAATGGCTGAGATCAAGGAAAACCCCAAGACTCGACATATACCGGTGCATATTATGTCTTCTTTACAGGTTAAGAGAGAAAGTCTGCTGCAGGGCGCCATAGACTTTATCAATAAACCAATGGCATTGGAGCAGATGGGTGATATGTTCCGTAAAATAGAAGATGCCCTCACGCGGCATCCAAAAAAAGTACTTATTGTTGAAGAAAATCCCAAACATGCGGCAGCGCTGTCGCTCTTCCTCGGAAGTTTTGACATTGCCTCGGAGATCAAGAGCAACGTAGATGATAGCATTGTGGCGCTGAGCTCAGACACTGCCGACTGTGTGATACTTGATATGGGGGTTCCAGACCGGGTTGGTTACGAGACATTGGAAGCTGTAAAACGAAATCAGGGTCTTGAAAATTTGCCGATTATTGTTTTTACCGGTAAGAACCTTTCGCAGGTAGAGGAAATGAAATTAAAACGGTATGCGGATTCTATTATTGTAAAAACGGCGAATTCCTATCAGCGTATTTTGGACGAAGTGGGTTTATTTTTACATCTCGTAGAGGAAAATAGTGGTCCTTCTACCAAATCTCCGGGCAGACTTGGCTTTTTGCAGGATGTTCTGCAGGGTAAAAAGGTGCTTGTAGCGGACGACGATATCCGAAATATCTTCTCGCTCACCAAGGCGCTCGAAAAATATCAGATGACCGTGGTCCCGGCAACGGACGGAAAAGATGCGCTGAAACAGCTGGAAGATAATCCGGATGTAGCGGTGATCCTGATGGACATGATGATGCCCGAAATGGATGGTTACGAAACGATTGCTTCGATCCGGAAAGATCAGCGCTACGAAAACATGCCCATTATTGCTGTTACAGCCAAATCAATGATGGGCGATAGGGAAAAATGTATTGCCGCAGGAGCGTCTGATTATATATCCAAACCGGTGGATATTGATCAGCTTTTGTCCCTACTTCGCGTATGGATGTATGGATAATAGGTATATAAGGATGATGTATGGATCTATTATTAGTAAGGTGTTATATATAGACAATAGGGGGATACTAAAACTGCATGGATAAGAACAAAATCATATTGATTATCGACGATGATCAGAACAATATATTTGCATTGAAATTGGCCCTGAAGTCAAGAGGTTTTCAAGCGATAGGCTGCCTGTCTGCTGAAGAGGGACTTGCTCAGTTACGGGATCATGCCGGCATAGGCCTTGTCCTCATGGATATGATGATGCCCGAGATTGACGGTTATGAAGCCACTCAGCTGATTCGGAAAACAAAGAATGCCTGTGAATTGCCCATCATCGCTGTGACGGCACAAGCCATGACCGGCGACCGTGAAAAATGTCTGGCTGCAGGAGCAAATGGCTACATTTCGAAACCGATAGACATTGAACTTCTGGTGCAGCTAATAGGGGAAATAAAAGGATGATTACGGGAAAAAAAATTGTCAGCCAAGAGCAGGTGATGATGCTGATGGAGGATGTGGAGCGTCTTTATGGTTACGATTTTACCCATTATACGAAGGCCTCCTTATCGCGGCGAATCAACCAACTTTGTCTGCTGGATAATTTTGCGAGCTTTGCCGAACTGCGTTACCGTGTTGTCCACGATCCGGAATACCTGCAGCGATTTGTCGAAAAGATGACGGTCAATGTGACCGAAATGTTTCGTGACCCTAGTTTTTTTGCACATCTTCGCCAGGAAATCCTACCCAAATTGCGCACCTACGCCTTTATCCGTATATGGATAGCTGGCTGTGCAACAGGTGAAGAAGCGTATTCACTGGCCATTCTATTGCAGGAACATAATCTGCTGCACAAATCGCTGATCTACGGCACCGATATCAATCCCTCGGTGCTCGAGCAGGCAAAGAAGGCTGTTATCCCGATGGCAAATCTAAAATCCTATGTTGAAAATTATCAGCTTTCAGGTGGTAAAGCTGATTTTTCATCGTACTATACCGCGAATTATAACTGGGTGAAACTCAATCCCACCTTGCGGGAACGCATTGTATTTGCTTCGCACAATCTGGTGAATGATGCTTCTTTTAATGCTTTTCAGCTGATTCTATGTCGCAATGTGCTGATCTATTTTGACACAGAGCTGCAGGCCAGGGTATTATCGCTCTTTGATGAAAGCCTCGAGACATTTGGTTACCTTGCCTTAGGCAGTCAAGAGACGCTGCGCTTCTCTGCGCTGGCACCCAACTATGATCAGGTAGGAAACGAAAAAATATGGCGCAAGGTCAAGTAGAATGGACTACTTTTTTTTAACTGGATAGTATTAAAAAATTAACTTATTTAAAAAAATAAAGTATCTTAGTAGGATTGGAGGAAAAATGACTAAAATTCTTTTAGTTGATGACCACCGGCTTGTACGCAATGGGATACGCTTGATAATTGATACCCACGACAAGCTTACGGTGGTAGCTGAAGTAGATAGTGCGGAGGATGCACTGATCTACCTCGAACAAAATACATTGCCAGATCTGGTTTTAACTGATGTGAATATGCTGGGGATGGATGGCATAAGTTTTATCCGTATGGCCAAAAAAATCTATCCGGATGTTAAGTTTGCCATATTATCCATGATTGAAGAGCCCGCTCAGGTAGCCGAAGCTTTTCGGAGCGGAGCGGACGGCTATCTGTCCAAGGGTGGCGATTATGATGAGATCTTGTTTGGCTTATTGCGCTTGGCGCAAGGTCACAAGTATCTGATGACCAATTTCGGTTTGCGCTTTATGGAAGATTATAATGTTGAGAGCAGTGCTACGGTCGATGTAGGTTCGCGCCTGGCACAGTATGAGATTTCCGATAGGGAGTTTGCTGTGCTGGAACTGATTGCCCAGGGTTTCACTGCAATGGAGATTGCGGATAAAATTTTTCTAAGCAAACGAACCGTTGAAGGACATCGCCAGAACTTGATGGATAAGACAAAAAGTAAGAATACGGCAGATTTGATCCGTTTCGCTTTTCAGCAGAAGCTTTTGAGTTAGCGCAGGATTTTTCGAATGGCGAAGACCTTAGGAAAGGTATCAGGAAATATTTTGCTAAAGTGAGTTATTAAGAATCGGGCTTCCATCTAAATGGAAGCCCGATTTTTGGGCGTCTTACGATCTCTTTTGTTTCTAGCGTGAATGCTAGCGTAGATATAGCCCATGTTTAAGTCGACCGTTGCCTGGATTTTTTGCTACTTCAGCTTTTTCAATTTTACCGTTTTTGTTGATAGGGGTATTACATAGCGATTCATCGCATCTTTGGCTATTCCTTCCACATCATAATGGCTTTCTGGATTTACATTGAGCAGCATATTCGTGCTATATTGGTTCGCCTCCGTATTGAAGATCAGGGTGACGCTGCGGTCTTTTTGATCGTACTGTAATTCGGCAATTTCTCCGGCGTCGGTGGTCAGCCAAAGATTTTCTTTTGCCAGAAAGACACGCCCTTTGGAAGCTGTAGTCAGGGCAACCTTAACCAGCTGTTTTTCGGTTTTTAGATTACCACTGAAAGCCAGCCAGCCAAATTCGGGATGGTCGACAATATAGGTTCCCGAATTGACGGCATAGCCATAAAAACCGGTTCCATAATCGCCCGAGATACCGTCATTGGCCAGTGTGGACGGGTAAGAGTGGAATGCTCCCGGGCCAAAGCCGTCTTGGGTGACATTGGCCAATGCACCCATCATGCCGGCATGTCCGATACGGAGTAGGTAGAAGTCGTCCGGATGATCGCGGTAGGCAGTCAGGACGGGAATGGCATTGAGGGCCGAACCATAATGATGCAGCTGCCGCTCGATACGGGAGAGCTTGCCGCCATAGACAAAATCCCAGTAACGGCGCGCACTGCCATTGTAACCCCAGTGCGGAACGGTTGGCATGTAGGCGATGATGGCATTTAGGGTGACTTGAGCCTTTTCATCGAAACCAAAAAAGCGTGACCAGAGGTATACCTCTTCCTGACCGGTAGAGTCCCAGGGCATCTCGCTTCCGAATGGATAATTGAGGGTTTTCCAATGCTCTGCTCGTTTGCGCATGGCAGCTTCAAGCTTATCGGCCATGGTGGTTAATCCTTCCTTTCGGAGGTCATTGAGGACGATAAGGAAAATACTGCCTTCCATTTGACCGAACTGCGCGTAATAAGGCGCTTTTTCGACCATGGCGATACTGGTCTGGTACGCCCGTTCGAGGTACTTGTCCCAAGTTTCCTCGTTGACCAGATTGTTGTAGTTGCGGGCAAGCCTGTACATCACCCAGTGTGCTGCCGCCACGTGTGGGTAATTGTAGGACCGCCCAATGTCGTCGGCTTCTTTTTTAGGCCAAGCAGCCCAGGTCTTCCAGTTGATGTCCGAGCGGTAGGTTCCTGCGGGCATCGAGTCGGGTTCATAATAAAAGAGGCTTTTGACAACGCCATATTTCTTGTCGCCTTCTTTATGCTGGATATGGCCATATAGCGTCTCATTGACAAAACGTTTCAATTTGGCTATTTCCTGCTGATTGGGCTGTAGTACCTGTTTCATCAGGGCGGCAAGCCAGCTTGCGGCACCGGCTTCATCGCTTAGACCCGCAAACCAGGCACTCTTATTTTGGGTGATGGGCTGCTGTTCTTCATAGTCGTAGGATATAACAGATGGTGATCGGTCAAAAAGATCTTTATCATTTTCATACCACTGCTTTGTAGTGAGGAAATGGCCCAGATCTTGGACGACTTCATTTTCAGATTTGATCACTTTATAGTGTATCGTCTGTGTAATGCCATCCAGGTAGTTGATGGTAAGCCGCGCACGTCCCCAACGGTTGCCCTTCACTTCGTATTCGGTCCAGTGCTGTGCCGTACTTCCTTTTTTTGTCAGGGTCAAAGCACCTTCAGGATAGACACTGACATTTTTGACCGCTTTGCTATGCTTAACAAAAAGTTTGGCGGGATTGTCCATGGGGACAACATATCCGGGAAGCCCAACAGCAACAGGCCTATTATTTTTCAGTAACTCCGATTCAATTTGTCGGATACTTGGTGCGAGAACGAATTTTAAGGCAAAGGTCTTTGATTCCTGTGGCTTCAGGAGGGTAGAAGTCGGTGTATTCCATTGTTCTACGCCTTTCCAGTCAGTCTCAGCATGGGCCTTACTGTGGATCAGCCATTCATGAAATCCCTCAAAGGTAATACTTCGGGGGGTCGGGTCGGTATTGAGCGGATTGTAGGCTTCAAAGCCTGCATTTTTATAGGGCAATACCAATAGACTCGGTCCATTGCCATGTAGACGGTTGACCTGTAGATAACCCGCATCTTGGCCGATATAGGGATCGAAAAACACATTCTGTGCATGCGCCTGATCGAGATTTTTCCAGTCCATGTTGTTATTGAATGGAAGGGGGATCCCCAGCGCGCCAATTTCTATGGTATAATCAGTTGGATTTGAAATCTCAAAGCTAAGGATCAGGTCGCCATGGTCATCTTGCCAGTTGCGGATGACCTTTAAGGGGATGTTGTTGAGCGTAGGACTAATATCCGCGCTGGCCAGGTTGTTTTTTGTAGGACTTAGCGCCTTTACGTGCTTACGCGCTGTAGCCGATGAATAGGCGCTCCAGGAGCTGTCGCCCTGACGACGCAAACTGATCGTGATATCACCGATATGAAAAAATTGATTACGGTCTCTTTTGCGCAGGAGTTCAACAGGTGTATAGTCAAAGTCTTTTTCGCTTCCGTTGGGACGAAAAGAAGATAGCGTCTGCGACGCATTGAGAATGGCTACATTGAGGTTTTTGAGGGTAAAGCTTTTGGCGCCCTCTTCTACGCCTAAGGTGGCTTGCTGCGCTTTGACTGCTTTCCATACGGGGTGTTCGTCCTGCTGGCTATATACGCTGCCTGGCAACTGTGTGCATACGAGCGCAAATAGGATCCAATAGCATTTTTTAAGATTCATTTTAGATATTTTAATACTCATTATAAGACAGCTAAGGTCAATGCTCTTACAAAGATGAAGGATTGTACCCTGTATTTATGGGTAGATTTTAACCTTCAATAGCCCATTTTTAACCAGTTAGCCCTCAAAATTTGTAATGTGATGACTGAAGTTATAAATTTAATGTTAAATAGACATTTATCGTAGATTTTATTTGTTGTAAAGTCTGTTAAATGGCAATATCGTTTCTTATGTACCTGTAAACTCTTATGTACTTGTAAACCTTGTGTTATCATGAAACATCATTTTTCTTTCGCTATTTTGGCAGCAATGGTAATGTCGTTAACAGGGCTGGTGGCTCAGCCATTGAAACCGTACCAACAGCCTAATGTATTGAATCCACTGCTGCCCGGATATTTTGCGGACCCGAGCATCAAGAAAATTTCCGATACGTATTATATCTATGCGACTACGGATGGGAACGGTTGGGGCGCAGGCCCTTCGCAGGTGTGGAGCTCCAAGGATCTGAAGAACTGGACCATTCAACCCATGAACTGGCCCAATACACATTGGTACTGGGCGCCTGATATGACGCAGGGATACGACGGACGATATTACCTCTATTATAGTCAGCCTGTAGAAATTTTTGGGGCAGTGGCCGACAGCCCAAAGGGACCTTGGGAACCTTTGGTAGCCGAAGGCAAATCGATGATCCCTAATTATATGATTCCAGGTGTAATTACTCTGGACGGGCAAACCTTTCGGGATGATGATGGCCGCATTTATCTATTTTGGGGAACCTGGGGAATCTACCCCGATCATGGATGTGGGGTGGGGATACTCAACAGGGATATGAAAACGTTCGACAAGACAGCATTGATCCCCAATACGGTGGCAAAGGACTTTTTTGAGGCCCCTTATATGTTTAAGCGTAAGGGCATCTATTACCTGATGTACTCCTCGGGGCATTGCGAAGATGGTACGTACCGTGTTCAGTACGTTAAAAGTAAAACCGGTCCCATGGGGCCTTTTGAATACCCATCGACCAATCCAATATTGATTACAAACGAGGATGGCAGTATGCACGGTCCAGGACATCATAGTATTCTTGAACAGGATAATCGTTATTTCATTGTCTATCACAGGCACAACAATCCACACGCTGGGGGTGGCTTCCATCGTCAGGTTGCCATGGACGAGCTATTCTTTACGCCTGACGGCGATATTGAGCCGGTGCGGCCCACACATGTTGGTGTACCGGATTTGTTTCCAACAGTAGCAGAGCCAGTCGATTTGGCTTTTGGTAAAACCGTGACGGCCTCTTCCTGGTACAATACCGACTTTAGGCCTTCTTTTTTAGTAGACAACAACAATGGAACGCTATGGCGGGCCAAAAATAATCAGGGACCCGCCTGGGTAGCTATCGACTTAGGTAAAACAATGGATATACAGACCATAGCCATTCAGTTTGAATACCCGACGTATGCCTATCGATACCGACTCGAAACCTCTATGGATGGTATCGTCTGGGAAAATTTTGTGGATCGCTCGGATAACGACCGCTGGGCGAGTCCTATTGTAGAACATGGCAAAGCTAGGACGAGATATGTTAGGCTAAATGTATTGAACAGCCAATTGAATGGACTTCCTCGTGGCGTTTGGAACATGAAGGTGTATGCACAAAAGCTTCCACAACAGACGCTATGGTCCGCAGCACAAAAGATGCCTGTGCAGGAAGTCGCAGTGGGTAATTTGATCCACATCGATGCGGCCAATTACCAGGAAGGACAATACGTAAAAAGTATTCAGAATAAAGGGCTACTCGGGGGCATATTCAGCACGGAACAGGCCCTGGCTGTTAAAAATTATCAGGGTAAAAAGGCATTCTTCTTTGATGGTGGAACTGCGCTGCGATCGACATTCGCCGTGCCACAGTCGTTGGCTGCAAATGGCTCCTATAGTATAGGACTATGGGTCAATAATCCGGACATAGCGCGGTTTGAACAGCTGGTTGCCTGGTCGTCGGGGCAGCAGGATCTCAGTAAAGCGATTTTTGGTTATGGTACTGATGCCGGACGTGGGGCCATCTCGCATGGCTCCTGGCCTGATTTGGGATATGCATCGGTTCCGGACTCAAATGTGTGGCATCATATTGTATTTTCCTTTGACGGCTATCAGGAGTCTGTTTATGTGGATGGAAAGCTGCAGCGTAGGGAAAATAGGATGCTGTTTGTCAAGCCCGGGGATGTTTTTGTCCTGGGAGCTTCGGATATACTGGACCAGCATTTTTCGGGCTATGTATCCAGTTTGCAGGTATATAATACGAGCTTGGATGAGGAGGAAGTGGTTAGGTTGGCCAATGAAGTGCCGAAATCGAATTTCTTTGCGCTGCAAACTGACGATTTAAACCTCGGAAAGCTCAGTACCTTGCGGAACCATGGAACAGCAAAGGATACTTTAGTGACGGTTGACGATGCGGTGGTCACGGTAGCGGGAAATAGACTGGCACTGAAAGGTAAAGCTTTTGAAAGTGCGGCGCTAAGGGAGATTCTTCAGCAGCAGCGGTATACGCTTTATTTTGATTGGTATGACGATGGTTCCTGGCAGCATGCTGTGCTTGTCAATGATAAAGGAAAGAAGAGCTTTTATCGCAATGGGAAGATTGAAAAGCGCGTGTTTTCTGACAAACTGCTGCGGGTAAGTAAGAATACCCTCGAACTGGCTTATCCATTTCATTTCTTTCGCGCCTATGCTGGTACCTTAACATCGGATGAAGTAGACGCAAAGTTCAGTCAGTGGAAAGAGGGCCTAGCCAAGGGACTGGACGGGTATGTTCCGCAGGTGCTTTCTCCGCCGCACCTGATCAATGCCGATCAGGTATTTGCACAGGTAGAGAAAAAGCCAGGAATGTGGTATTTATTCCGTTCTGATGGTGAGAGCTCAGGCTGGAAGCAGCAGTCTTACCACCTTTTTAAATCATCCGGACCCGGAAAATCGATCGAAGTTCTTGCGAAGGATGCCTTTGGCCATGTCAGTGAGCCGGTAGTGGAAGCGATTTCGGCGCAAAAGCCGAAATTGGTGCAGCCAGCACAGGATGAAAGCTATTCAGCCAAGGATCAGAAAATTCCTTTCTGGGATGGTTATCAATACAGTGAAAGAATCGATAGCACACAGACAGCGCTTTCCTACCTGGCTGGAACCTGGAAAATCCAGTCCAAAAATACCAAATGGGGCGATGCAGATCTTCTAGCCCCGTTTGTTTTTAAAGAGCTGGAGGGCGATTTCACGCTAGAGGTTAAGGTAAGTGATGTGGTAGGCCTGGGCCGTAAAGTACGTACATCAAGTGAAGCTGGTGTCATGATTCAAAGCATGGATCGTAAGGATGCCTACATCAGCAATTGTATTTTGACGGGATGGAACCTGGGCAACCTTTCGCGGAGCATCGGTCCACAGATTTTTCAGGAAGAGAATACAGGAACGGGCCTTAATTTTTCGCCTTACCTTCAGGTCCAAAAGGTCGGTAGTTATTTCTTTTTGCGTTGCTCGATAGATGGTGTGGATTGGAAAGATCTGCCTGGAACACCGTTTCTACGTCCAGATCTGAACGGCAAAAGACTGCGCGTCGGCCTTTACCAGATTGCCGGTAACAACCAGTTGGGCTATGGCGAATTTGAAAGACTTCGTATCTGGAAATAAAAACAGTGAGTAGATGAAAAACGGTAAGAAGGATCACTTGGAGTCATTTGGCGTTAAAGTGCTGATTAATGAGTCAGCCTCCGCCTTTCCGACAAGCCTGGTGGATGATATGGTCTGCAATTTATAGCGGAGATCCACCACTTTCGCTTGTATATTATAGCGAGTCATCACTTTCAGCACTTTGGTATATTGCCTCTTTTCGGCATCGTACCCGAAAGCGAAAAGATCCAGTTCTTCCTTGATGTTGCAGCCTTTAAAATAAACATTTTTCCAACGATGCCCTATATTGCCGCTCGGATTATACCAGATGATGGAAGAATCGAGATTTCTTCTGCCCCAGCTATCGGGAATGGGATACAGGCCCAGTTTCTTACGCTGTTCATTGTAATGAACGCCATATTTTTCGGTGATACAGGTTTTGCTGAAATACGACCGGATGGAAGGATAAATGGGCAATAGAATAGCAATAAAAGATAGTACGACAAATAGGTTCCGAAAAGTGGTCTTCTTCATAAGTGGTCTTTTGATGTTGCTAGGCTCGTATATTGTGCACCTTCATTGTATCTGTCTACAATGGGTTTCCTGTTTTCATTTTAAATATATTAAAAAAATATGGAGTGATCGACCTGTTGTGCGGATTTTCAAAAAAATATAGGGCCTTCTTTTTGTTTTCCAAAAAAGTAAATAGGTGGGGCAAAAACATTCTGAAAAGGTTATTGTTGTAAAAATTAAGGCATAACCTCAGGTAATGAAAATACTTCTTCTAACGCTTAGATCCTTTCTCTTTTTGTCCGTATTGCTGTTGACAGCCTGTTCGACCTTGATCAACAATGTTCAGGTACATACGTTGACAACAAACTACTGTGCGCCAAATGTGGCCTATACATCAATTCCAATACAGGAAATCGCTGCCTCGGATAGTATCCAGATAAGGAAAATTTTTTCTTACCATGATTTTGTGCTGATCAAATACCTCAATCTTGCAGAACCTATCATCCAGTATTTGGGGACTGCGAATAATGCTACGCTGAAATTGGCGGCCAAGCAAAAGATGATTGAAAGGTACATGCTGTTTGAGACAGAGCTGAATGCCATCGCAGCAGAGTTGGATTGTAATGGTGAGCGTATCGATAAGCTCGCAGGTTATATAGACGAACTGAATGCGAAAACGCAGACCCGTCTGACTGTGGCTTCTATACTACTGGGAGCCGTTACAGCCGTGACTGCAACCACGGTCAAAAATGATGGTCTCAACAATGGGTTGAGTATCGCTGGCGGGGTCGGCACCGCCGTATTGGGGTTTATGACACTAAACCCCAAAGGTAAAAGGATCAAGATGCAACTGCAGCGAAATATGCTTGAAAGTATTTGGTATCAAAATAATAAGCAGCAGATCTACCCAAGCTCAGTTTGGGGAATTCTGTCCGAGAAAAAATTTAGCAACGCTGAAAATTTTTCTTTGATTGAAACAATGCGGCAGCGCTGGTTGCAATATGGTTTGGATGATGAACCGGGTAGTCCCCGGCAGCAGCTTTATTTTAAGGATGGTGGAACTTTTTCAGCCGCGGAACTACATGATCTAGCCAATATGCACAATGAATTGCAGGCGACCATTCGTTCCATCCAGCAAGATATGCGAAGTTTAATACTGGCCATTCATACACTGGAATGAGGTTAAGTCCTTTCATTACTGAAATGACTAGTCACAGTTCTAATTTTGGTTCTAGTGGGCGTTGATCTTTAGATATTTTTCAATTGCTTGCCCGATACTGTTGGCCTCGATAAATTCAACTAATTCCTGTACCAGGTTAGAAAATTCAGGATAGTCCGCGAATGATAGCTCCCAGATATCCTTATCGGACAGTAAGTCGTGAGTGGACTTTAAACCATTGATATACTGGCTCAGCTTGGGTTGGAGGTCGTCCTGAAAAACAAGCCTTTCACTGGCGGCTTCACGAATGACCAGCAGATAAGCCGCAACACCAATGGCTAGACCCACTGGTGGTTTGCCCTGAAAGGAATACCATGGGGCGATCAGCGGAAACACACGCATTTTCATCTTGGTGGTATACTGTAAAGCAATAGCATGCCAGCGGTGGGCAAGAAAGGGATTTTTAAAACGGTCGATCACCGCCCTGCCAAACTCTTCCCATGCTGCTTGCTCAATATGGGCATAATGCTGTAGTGTGGGGCCGATTTCGTTGAAAAGAATATGGCGGATATATCGGTCAAACGCAGGAACCTGAAAAAAGTCCTTCACATATTCTACAGAAGACAAAAGCGCGATGCCGCAGCATAGGGTATGGGTAGCGTTTAATAAACGTAGTTTAATCTCTTTGTACTGCTCGATGTTGGCTACAAGTTTAACTGCAGAATCAATTGCTGCAAATGAAAGTTGTTTCTTTACGGTTTCACTGTCTGTTTCTATTGCCCAGAGACAATATGGTTCGGCCATAATAGCGAGTAGGTCTTCATAGGGGAACTTGCTGCTCGAGATACTCCCTGGGACGATACGGTCGACGAGTGAATTGCAAAAGTGATTGGCCTCTTTAATCCAGCTGACAAATTCGGAATTAAGATTTTGCCGTTCAGCTATCTTAAGGATGACTCTTTTAAGTACCTGTGCATTGTCGGGAACGAGTTCCGTCGGAATAATAATAAGTCCTTTGCTTGGATCGCCGTTAAAATGACGGAATCTTGTATAGAGATATGCAGTTACTTTAGCGGCAAAGCTTGCCGGAGGATTACCTCCGATGTCACCTTTATCTTCGACCAGACCTGCTTCTGTGGTATTGGATAGCAAGATTTCCATCTGCGGATTTGTAGCAGTTTCCAAAATTTCTGACCAGCTTTGCTGTGCCGACAATACCCTGGAAATGGAGGCATTTACTTGCTGACGATCGACAATCTTTCCATTTGAATAACCCTGCACGGAGAGGGTATATAGCGCATCCTGTGTATTGAAAGCTGAACTGTCACCTTGGGTAGTTGATTTTACAACCAAAATTCGTCCATTAAATAGCCCTGCCTGATTCGCCCGATGGATAAAATCATCGGGTAGTCCTCTCAAAAGGGAACCTGTCCCAAACTGAATCACTTTTTCGGGTAAATCGAAAATGGAGGAGTGGGGTAGATGTATATTGTGAACAGCTATATTAATCAAATTTTCTTTAGACAGCTTCATGTGGCGTAAGATTAGATTCTAAAAATCAAAAATGATGACGCAACTATTTATGACGCGCGCATATTTATCTAAGTACAAGTCTAACGGATCTTTATCTTATTTACAAATGAAAATAATCTAGCAGCCTTTATTGGTCGATATTGTACTATTTTTGGTCGATAAGCATCCTGTCTTCGAAAGGAATAGTATGCTACTTGACCTGGCTGGGACTGACCGCAAACTTTTTCTTAAATGCAGTACTGAAATGCTGCAGCGAACAATAGCCCATTTCAAATGCGATTTCAGTAACCGGTTTTTTACCCTCGAGGAGCTGGTTTTTAGCAAGTTCTAGACGCAGGTCGGAAAGATAAGAAAATGCAGTTTGATGGAATACTTCTTTAAATCCCCGTTTGAGTTTATATTCATTTAGACCGCCTATCTTTGCCAGTTCGATCAGCGAAGGTGGTGATTCCATATTTTTGACTAGATAATCGCGTGCGAATATAATCCGTTCTTTATCGTGGTCATATTTGAGGTAGGCGGAGTTTGAATGTTGGATAGTATTGAAGGACTCTGCTTGCAGGACAAGTAATTCAATGGTCTTCGAAAGAAAAAATAACTTTTTGAGATCGGCAGTGTAATTACAGTTCAAAATCGAATGAATGCAGTTCAGTTGGGATAGATCGATGTTCAAATTGGCTTTGGAAAATAGGATGGGCTTCCCTGCTACAATGCTATCGGCAAATCGTTTAAGAGATTCGTTTCCATTTTTTGATATATCCAAAAAAGCATCCTTCTGGAATTGGATCATAAAGGATTTCATTTTTAGTTCATCAAACCTCATTTTACCGGAAGCCTGTGTGCCGTAAAACAAATTGTGCTGATTTTTTTTTCAGTTCAAAAGCACCATTCATCCCATCCTGTTGGATCGATGTACAACCTTGCAAATTAAAATGCATGTTGATCAGTTCGGTATCTCCCTTCCAGTCGAAATGCGTTGTCCGGTCAAGAATGGCTTCGGTGTATAGGATTTTGATCCCATCAAAAATCCACTGTTTTGACGAGAGCTCACCATTAGATAGCTTGATTTTAAAGACCTCATCTTTAAAATCACTGCCCTTAAAGCGTTCTTCGTCAAAGGCCATTTTAAATGGCTTTCCTTCGTTGGTGAATTCAAATCCCATGGTTCCCTAATTTACTAGTTTTACTCCTTTTTTTGCAAGTTGATGCGATGGAAGCGAGGTAGTTTTGTATAGAAAATTAACGATAATTCCTCAACATGCAAAATACTTTTACATTCTCCAAAGCTACCCATTGGCTATTTTATTCAATCTGTGCATACTTTCTGATGAATGGCGCCCAGCTTTGGGAGACAGCGCTCATGGTGCCTGCGTGGACAGTAGCGCCGCCTTCTTCTCTGATTGTTTTTCAGAAGCCATATGCCCTGGATTTAAGGTTTTCTGGATTGTCATGCACAGCCTACATGAAATTATCTTTATCGTCGCTTTATGTTATAATTGGAAAATAAAAAAGCGCCGTTATTTGATGGTCGCCGTGTTTTTGGCCCATCTGAGCGTTCGGATTTGGACCTTGATCTACTTTGCGCCCACCCTGATGGAATTTCAGCGATTGCCCTACAGTGATACCGTGGACCTGATCCTGAAAGAGAAAGCCATGCAGTGGCGCAATCTCAATATTGTGCGTGTGGTCCTATTTTTTATGCTCAACTTTTTATTGATCTGCGTATTGAAAATAAAACAAAAAGACGATGAATAAAAATACAAATATTATCCGTGTCGGAACCGTCAGAGCTATACCGCTGAAAAATATCAGACAGCAGCCCCTTCTTCCTGTAACCGATTAGTTTGTTGTCTTTTAATATCTTTGATGCCTTTGCTACCCAACCATTCCATAAAATGATCGGGATTGTCCGGTATAAAATGGATTACCTGACCATTTTTAAGAAGTAAAGAAAATATACCGCAATTAGCGATGAATTTAATGATTTCATCAGAACGATGTTTCAATAGTGAAAAATATTCCATTAAGTTTGGTTCGTTTTTTTCTTTAAAAAATAGGTTGGGTAAGATTACCCAAAATATGCGTTAAATGGTTAATTTAAACGATTGCATAAATCAACTCAAAGATGTGAAATATTGTTGATATTTCTTCAAAAGATGAAAAATTATAAGAAATTATTTTTTTCCGTTAAATTGTTTTTCGTAGCGTGCTGATCGCTGCATTGTATAGGCCTTCCCGAAAGGCTTTTCCCATAGACTTGCTGTTTTCGTTCGAAAGGTTGGCTTTGAATCTTTAGCTAAAATCAATTAGAGATGTCATTGATAACAGGTTTTAAACATTTTTACCCTTCTTTTAATTATTCGTTGCAAAGCCTTTTTGCGGAAAGCCATAGTTTTGCTTTGTAACCAATTGGCGAATAGCCGGTCCATTTTTTAATCAAGGATCGGTAAAATCAAAAATAAAATTCTAATGATGCATCGTATGGATGCAAAGTTATTAAGTATGGACCTGCTTAAATAGGCGGGCACCAAAAAAAAATAACCAAGTACTTGCCTCTCGGGGCAAAAAAACGTCTCTGCATTCGGCTTGAGGTAAAATATGGGGTAGATCTTGAAAGGGTAACTCAGTTGCTCAAAAAAATAATGGATGAGGACGAGCAGATTCTCTCTTCTGGGGGTACTGCTGTGCAGTTTGCACAGGTAACCTCACAGGCAGTGGTGGTCGAACTCTATTTTTGGGTCAGAATATCTAAAGACGGTGGTAGTGTCAAGAGCGGACTATTAACCAAGATTTATAACGCGTTTGCTGATGAAGGTATCGATATGGCTTTGCCGATTCAACAGGTAATGCTCAATCAAACCAATAGCGAAACAAAAGTGAAACCCAATCATTAAAGTTGCTCTGCCTGATCAAATAGAGAAGATTATTTTACCATGTTATTGACTGATGGTCGCATCAGCACATTAGTTTACGAGAGTCAACTTTTGAAGAAATGGGGTAGAATGTCCTCCTTTGGGAAGACAGAAATCACTTAAGGAAATAATAAAGTCGGGTTGTTCGTGGTTCATTGCATCGATAAAGCTTTGAGCACGGCGGTCCCCATCCTGCATCAGATCGTAATGTAGATCGGTGATAACACCGAATTTTAAGTTCTGATGTCTAACATCAACTTCTCGGTTGGAGCTGTGTCAAAGTCGGTACGCATTTTTGCAAGTTTTTAAGAATTTTTTTCGGTTTATCATGGCTTTTTATTTGATATTGATTTTGGACTTCGGACAAAACCAATGATTGTTGCACATATCGCACATATCAATGCAACAAAAAGAAATATATTGGCCGTGTTGCCTGTGTAATCTATCAGCTTACCAAACAAAGGTTCACCAACGGCCGCAAATACATACGCAAACATGTTCATCACGCCGATACCTGTTCCAACAAGTTTGGTTCCAAGCAGATCTGGGCTCAGGGTCCAGAAATTGGCTTGCGGACCATACACAAAGAATCCTGAGGTAAACATGAGTATGCCCATCAGGAGGTGATTGTGAATAGGTACCAAATAAATGAGAAGGGCAATAATGCAGCTGATCATCATACCCGCAGCGATCGATTTACTTCTGTTTTTGTTAAAGACGAGGTCTGAAATGTATCCGAAAGAAACAGCACCAAGGGCCATCCCAATGGGGATGAGTAAGGTTAACCACATATTGCCTGAAGATTCTTTGTAGTTGTTGCCTAAAAAGTGGATCGGTACCCAAAAGATTAAACCATACCGTGCCATACTTTGAAAACCGATGGCGAGCGAAGCGATCATAAAGTTGCGATGCTGAAATACATGCAGATAGGACTGCTTCCAGTTTTCTTGTTTTTCTGATGCTGCAACTTGTTCTGATGTGTCTTCCTGATCCGTGATTCCTTCTTTTTTGTCAGCAGGAGTATAGCCTTTTTTTTAGGGTCGCTGTATGCGACAAAAAGAAAGACCAATAATGCGCCGGCGAGAAATAGGATAGGATAGCGAAATAGGGTACGCCAGCTTTGTTCCTGTTGGACGAGTACCAAAGCCATCAGAAAGGTCAAAACGGAGGAGCTTCCGGCAGCCATGGTATAAAAGCCAAAAGCCTTGCCACGTTCGGAGCTGCTCCACCAATTGGAAATAAGCTTACCTCCTGAGCCCCATGCCATGGATTGGAAATAACCGTTCAGCGTCCAAAGAACCAAAATAGCTGTATAAGAACCAGCGAAACTGATGGCGAGATTACAGAGAATGGACAAGCCTCCTCCAGCGACAATCATCATCTTGGGACTCCATCGATCGGCTAGATTTCCATTGATGAGCTGGCCGATCGCATAGCCCATTAACATTGCAAAACTGATCCAGCCTACTTGCTGAAAACTGATGTCTAGCTCTTTGGCAATACCTCTTGCTGCCCATCCAAAATTGTGTCGACCTGTGTAAAAGAATAAGTAACAAAACATGGTTACAAACAACATTTTCCACTGATCTTTTCTAAATTTTCTTTCCATTAAAGCTGCTCCGTTGAGGGGTGGACGAATAAACCTGCTCGTATTGGTTTGTGCGTTAACGCATAGCTTATTGCATCATTGACTTCAGCAAGTGGGAATTCACGTTCGATCAATGATTCAAAGGGATACTTTTGCCAGTTTTCAATGATAAAGTCTACAGCGACAGAGAAATCGGTATAGTTGTAATTATGCAGTCCTTTGATCGTGAGCATCTTTCGAATTACTTTTTCGGCGTCTATCCCAGTAGCGCGCTGCTTAAACACGGCACCTACGAGAACATCATTCCCATGGAGCACCAATGTATCGATGCCAAGCTCCATCGCCTATGGCGAGCCGCTCATGTCGATAAATCGGTCTATAACTGTAGCTTCTAATGCTGTGCTGGATGTGGTTTCACGTAGATCTATTGTAGCTGTCGCGCCAAATTTTTTAGCGAGTTCTAAACGTGCAGGATTAGTGTCAGAAGCGATGATACTTTTAGCACCCATTTCCTTGCACATGGCAATGCTAACCAGTCCCAATAATCCAATGCCTGCAACATGAATGTTTTTTTTCGTAATGGTCTCTGCCAGGCGAAGGGCTCCTGCCGAAGTAGCAACAGCACAATTGATGGTGGCAGCTACTGCAGGAGAGATATCTTTTGGAAGTACTCGTATGCAGGTATTTGGCCGTAAGATGATATGGGTTGCCAATCCACCATGAAGGTCATCCATTTCGGTTATCTGACGGTGACCATATTTGTAGATCTTATCGTTTTTCTGCGGAATCTCCGGCTGATAATTGGCACTATTGGGATCACTGGAAAAAACAGTCCAGGTAATTAGGTCGCCAATCTGTAGCTGATTGCCTCGTGCATCAAGTCCGCTATGATCAGAAGAAATCGCTGCGATAACGCCCACAATCTCATGACCTAAAATCGTAGGACATGGTTCGTTTCGCAACCCACAATAGGTATGAAGATCACTACCACAAAGAGTGGTATAGCGTATGTTGACCAAAATTTCGCCATCTTTCAAAGGTGGAATAGGTTTGCTCACTTTAGCGAGCGTCGTATTAGCTTGATCAAAAACGTAATATGTTGCTAGTTGTTTCATTTTGCATAAAAATACATAAGTTATGCGATACTAAACAAAGTTTATTTATACTATATTTTCAAATGATTAAGTTTTTGTGAATAAGGTCAACGATTGATCAAAATTAATGAGATTCGTTTTAAGGTAAATTTTTTAATTAGCACGTGATTGTTTAGCTTTGATATTCCATTAGTCATTATTATTAATTTATTACCTAAAAATTGTGCAAAGCCAAACTATTATTACTTTACTTATTGTTGGAATAGTCATCAGTAAAACGCTGATAGGTGTACTGATCTACTTTTTAATCCGAAAGAACCAGTTGCTAAAGGTCGAACAGCTCAAATTAACGACTGCCAACAGTATCCTCAGTGAACAGGCAATTTGTATTCATCATTATAATGAGGAGTTAAAAATTGCTGAGAGTTTCAAGACTAAAGTCCTATCCATTGCATCGCATGATCTCAGGGCACCATTTGCATCGGTCGAAATTTTGCTGGCGATTGATGATATTTCTCTCGTTGATAAGGAGGATCTTAAACTCATTTTTTTAAATCTAAAAGGTCAGGTGGCCAGATCGCGGACGATGTTGGAAGAGGTCTTACTTTGGACAGAATCACAACTTCGAGATAAGCTTGAAAATACAGAGAACTGTAATATTCGCGATCAAATTGATGCGGTATTGGGAATCTATGCGCTAGAAATCCAACGTTTCAATATACAGATCATAAATTCGGTGAATCCAGATTTTTGCGCGCATACACATAAAGGAATTCTCGCTTTTGTGCTAAGAAATGTGATTAGCAACGCCATTAAATATGGACGAGTCGGCGGTAGCATCGTGCTGCAATTGATCGATGACCAAAGCGATCGATGGGAGCTTACCGTTAGCAATGATGGGGAAGAACTTTCATCAGAAGTCCTCCACAATTTAAATTTTGTTAATAGCTGGGACCGTAAAAGATCTGAAAACAAAAATGGTGCAGGGTTGGGTATCTCCCTCTGTAAGGATTTGATCAAACGGATTGATGGAAAAATGCAGTTCGAGAATCAGCATGGTATAGGCGTTTCTGTTCGGATCTCGTTTCCGCGGAAGGCTTATCAGGCTGTCTCTTGATAACAATCAATCTACTATAAAAGCCCGATCTATATCGGGCTTTTTTTATGAAGAATTAAATGACAAACTTAGTTTTTTATGAATGATCAGTTGGTATGAAAGATCCGTAAACCAATCATTTTGAGTCTTTTCCAAACGAAAAACACCTCAAAGGTCTTAAAAAAGTTTTACTTCTTTAGAGCTTCTAGCATAAAAAGTCCTTCAGTTTCGAAAGGGAGTTCAAGAATACGATTTTGGGCATCCATATCGACTTTAATAGAACCAAATCCAACTGCTTCCAATAGTTCGATGTCTTTGGCAGGAGGTTGATGTGCACTGATGTCTAATGCCGATTTGATGTCATTGATCTGATCTATAGCGCCCGATGGACATTCATCGTGCCTTTCGGTACTAAAGACCGTTTTCCCAAAATCGGCATCTAGGTTGATCATTTTTCCGCCCGGCTTGAGCACACGTTCCATCTCGCGGTAGCATTTTTCGAGATCGGGGATGGTCCACGTCATCAACCTGGTGAAGACGAAGTCAAAGGTGTTGGCTTCAAACTGTAGTACTTGCGCATCCATGACCCGATAGTCTACGCGAAGTTCTAGTTCTTGGCTGACGAGTTTTGCATATTCAATCATCTGCGGGGAGAGGTCAACGGCAGTAACCTCAAAACCCGCAAGGGTCATAATGTTGGCGAAATATCCCGTAGCAGTACCGACTTCAAGTACCTTATTGCCCGAAGCCTGGCTACGGACGGACTTGAAAAACGCTAGCCAGCGTTCGGTCTCCGGCCTGGACCAAGCTTCATCCCTTTCCTTGCGCCAGGAGCTACTACGGTCATTCCAATATGCTGTTATTCTTTTAATCATCGCAATAGTGTTAACAGGTACAAATTTATCCATTTTATCAGCAACAATTGCTGGAATTTATGTCATATCTCTGACCAGCTTATTTTGGATTTTTATTCTGCTTGCCTCAGCTGCGGACATAAATATCACCCAGCCAATCCACAAACGTAATATTAAATAATAAGCAATACCTGTTGAATGTTGCACGACGACGTGGGTGAATTTGCCAAGGAAAACAAATTTTAGCTGTTTTTTGATTGTTTTAGTTCATCAATCGTCCGGTTGTATCGATCATAAATAACTTTTTCAGGTTCAAAATTTGGATTAGGTTTCCAATATTCTTCGATCTGAATCGTATTTTCCTTTAAGATGGTCTTTGATCTCAGTAGTGTACCTTTTCCATGGACTTCGTTTATGTCAACAGGGTTGATGGAGGAAAAATGTTTTTCTAGCATTTTCGGGATTTCGCGAAAATTGATGCAATTTTCGTAAATAACGACCTTTTTACTTCTTTTTATCAAGGGTAAGAGAACTTTCGCTATCCATCCTGGCTTTTCTGACGCGATTTGAATTGCCGGTTGTGTCAGATAAAAGCTGAACTCCGCCTGATCGTCGCTGTGGTAGTTGCAGTAGATAATGGTCTCGATAATTTCCCAGGAGATAAATTGGGTTGTTTTTAGCAAGGGGATTTGATAGGATATGCCTTTATGATCGGATGTTACACTTTCCTGTTGGGCAATCTGTCGTGTTATGGTTTTCTCGGATACTCGAAATCCAAGGGTCATACCGTACAGGATAATACCGGGGAATAGTATGAAAAGTACAGAAACGACATAAGCCCCCACAATTTTGCTGCCATGAACCATCATGAATATAGTCAAAGCTATTCCGATACAGATAAACAGCCCAAGTAATAATTTAATGACTAAAAGAGGATTAAACTTCATTTGTTCAAAGCGCGTGATTTTTAGCTAAATGTACTAAAACTTCTTGATGTTTTAGAAAACATTTGAGCGTTTTGAAAAGAGGCAGTTCGTTGCTGGTATGTCAATAATTAGTATATTTGCTGCACTAGCGATACATGAAAGCGAAACAATTGATATGGATTCTACTGCCGCTGATGCTCCTGCAGAGCTTCTCGTCGGTATGGCTATGGACTGTTTTTGAATTTAACAGAGATTATATTGCTAAGAATGAGTGTATCAATCGATTCAACGAAAAGGCACTTTCCTGTAGAGGACAATGTATCTTGATGAAGAAAATGCGTGAACATGAGGAGAAGGAACAAAAGAACCTGGAATCTCGTATAATCGACGTTGTATTTATCAATAATCAGCAACGTTTTAACCTTGATATCGCTTTTTTTGAAGAAGCGGCTGCGGAGACCTTACTTCCAGCATATCAGGCAAACTATAGCTATAGACCAATCTTTACTATTTTTCATCCACCTTTGGTTTAAGTCATTTTGCTTTTCGTACGGGCTGTCGGCATATTGACTGATGGCAGGTACTGTCTATTTTCAAAAGATTTAAATTAATACATATGAATTTATATTCCCGTGTCGGGACTGTCGGGGGCGTAATCTTACTGCTACTCGCATTTTCAGTTGCTTTTTCAACTTCATCCTGTACTGCCGATCATTCAAAAAAGAACGGTAAGAAAGCTACGGATTTTATCTTGCCTAAGGAATCCGATCTGGTCCGTATAGCGGATACTGTTTGGGATGTTACCAATTATACCATATATGCGGATGCCAAACTCAACAATAAATACCATACCATTTATCTGCGTTTAAGAGATACCTCGGGAATTCCGATCAATGACAAATCCCTTGATTTCTATCCAGAAATGAGTATGGGACGTATGAAGCATGGAGGCCCCTTTGAGCATCCCGTCGCGCTCGGCGAAGGCTGGTATAGCAGCCCAATGGTTTTTATTATGGCGGATATCCCGCAGATGGGGAAGGGCTGGCAATTACATACGATACGTAGTCACAATCGCATAAAAGATACACTTGCCATCAAGATTCCGGTTACTGCAGCAGCAACCATGCGAACAATGAGCTCTGGAACCAGAGACGATAGCCGCGTATTTATTTCCTGCCTATTGCCTGATAGCGTAAAGCAGGGAAGGCATCCCATCCGATTTTTAATGAATAAAATGGATGGTCATCATTTTCCGGTATTAGATCATTATGTCATTAAACTAAAGACCAATAGGCCTACTACGGAAACGGGGTCTTCGGAAAATTTTGCTGCTGAAAGTACAGGTAATGGTTACTATGAAGGCACTGTTAATTTTTCTATGCCTGGTCGTTGGGAAGTCGTTGTCGAACTATGGAAAGCGGGCAAAAAATCAAATCAGGATGATATAAAATATCTAGTGCAGGTCACTTAATACAAACAGAATTTATTTTACCAATATACTTAAACAATAAAAATGAAAAAGAGAATCAACGTAATCCTAGGCTGTTTCGGTTTTGTAGCTATACTGGCGTGTAGCGGAAATGAGGCGACAAAAGTCAAGAAGGAAAATAGTGCCCAGCAATCTTCCGCAGTTGAGTCTGGGACCATGCTCGATTATAAAACCGAGGGGCCCAAAGGGGTGGGAACTATTTCTTCCTTCGAACACAAACCTTTTGATGCGCAGCTTGCAAATAGGGGCGTAGAACTATTTGTGTCGAAATGTGCAATGTGCCATAGTTTTGATCGTACATTGGTAGGTCCATCGTTGGACGCTGTCATCAAACGTCGTACCCCGGAGTGGATTATGAACATGATGCTAGATCCGGCAACCATGCTGGAGAAAGATGCCGACGCGAAAGCACTGAGTAAGGAGTATGGGTCGCCAATGATTAGCTTGGGCTTGAAGCAAGAAGAGGCACGTGCCATTTTAGAATATTTGCGCGAACGTAATAGCACTACAAAATAGATCGGATCAATGAAGTCACAACACTGTAGATGGTGGTTTTGTATGACAATGGCTTGGGCAATATGTGTGCAGGCAACCAATCTGTTGTGGGCATTTATTGAATTTGAGTGCAATCGTACCTATATCGAGCAAAACCTCTGTGTCAATCGTTTTGAACCGGCAGTGAGCTGTAAAGGCTTCTGTTTCCTTAGCGAAAAGACGGTTGAACAAAAGGATGTGAACAATGTGCTCGCCAAAATGAAGGGGATGGAAATATTGGTCTTTGTGCAGTATGTGAAGGGAGTCTTGCTGTACTCTCCAATAGTACCTGCTGTGAAAACTGTCTATCCGAAAGACTTTGTCTCCGATACCTTCGGAGGTATACTGCCTGAAGTTTTTAGACCGCCAATCATTTGATTATTCCACAAATATTTTTTCACAGAATAATCATAAAGAAATGGTAATACGAAAAGAGAAACTAGATTTTCTAAAATTAGAAGATATTGATTCCACTTCGCAGGGAATCGTTATTATGCCTATAGCAGCTTTTTTACAAGCTAAAGCAAATCAAAATACGCTCCACCTAAGGTCTTTTTATACCCTTTTGTTTGTCAATAGTGGTGAACTGTCTATGGTAGCGGATCAGAGCGTACAGATTATTGCTGCCCATGATATAATCAGCATAAATTCAAATTGTGTGTGTAGTTTTCATGCAGGTTCGTCTGTAGAAGGATACAGTGTCTTATTTACAGCATCCTTTCTCATGGAAAGTCAGAACACTGCTGTAAGAAACTTCTTTCATTTTTTAAGGAGTAGATGTAAACACGCTTTTGTGCTATCGAAAGAAGATATCATCAGTTGTCTACATATAGTAAGTTTGATGGAAACAGCTTATAATTCAGTTAAATTAAGTGCTCACGGTGTATTGAGCCGCTACTTAACCATGCTGCTCCAGATTTTGGGACGGCAAATCGTGGTCGATCATGTGGCTGCAAAGCAGGAGGAAGATGACGATAAAATCCGGAGTTTCGAATCTTTGGTTGATAGTCATTATGCACAGCAGCGTTATCCGTCATTTTACGCAGAGCAATTGAATATATCGATCAACTATCTTAATCGGATTTGTCGAAAAAACAGATCGACGAGCTGCGGCACTATTATCCGCGGACGGATACTATTGGAGGCCGAGCGATTGCTTTATCATACCTTTAAAACGGTAAAAGAAATTGCCTTTGAACTCGGTTTTGAAAATGTACCATATTTCAGTACTTTTTTTAAAGCAAATAAAGGAATGAGTCCTGAAGAGTTTAGGAAAAATTGTTGATGTAAATATGATTAAAAGCCTTTTTCATGTAGTTGAAAAAGGCTTTACTTTTCAAAAAAAATGTCCTGTAGCCTACGCAACCTTATTTTTTCTTTTCCGATTTTTCCTTACCATCAACAGGTAAATCCAATATAGCCATTAGTAATAGATAATAACCTTTTTCCAATCCCATTTTTTGTGCTTTTTGGTGTATCGTATCCATATCTTTAGTCAATTATTGTTTAAATTTTATTTTGCTATTTGTGTAAACAGAATCAAATGCTGTACCCAAAACTTTCCCGAGGTTCGCTAACCGTATTTTTAGGGCATAAATAACGTAGAGCGTTCATTATTTGACAAAAAAATACGGACTGCTCAGGTATTTAATACAGTGAAAATATCAGATGAATCGGCAATGAGAAGTAAAAAGTACATGAACGTCTTTGCTGTAAAACATTTTCTATGCCAGCATTGTCATACTTACGATTAATAATAAAAACAGGTATTTATGAAAAAGATAATTCCATTTGCGCTCATGTCGAGTTTATTGATGCTCGTGTCGAGTTGTGCAGCAATTGAAGGTATATTTAAAGCAGGCGTATGGTCGGGTATCCTATTGGTTGTTGTCGTAGTCGCAATTGTCATTTGGTTGATCAGCAAGTTGTTTGGTGGATCAAAATGATTTTATGAACGGGATTTTCGCTATTTTGGGACTTATTGTATTTAGGTACTTATTGTTTTTCGACGAGATATTTCCAGTAACGTTTGGGAACATGTCTTAAATGAAGCTTCAGGTTTTTGCGTGATTCAATAGAGGTACTTTTAAAATAAGTCTTCCAGAGATGCTGATAATCTTTTTCTTGAGGATCGAGATCCACTTCTAGCTGATATGGATCTTGAACCTCGTCTTTATTGTTGTTGTATACCTCCAAGATATTTTTGCCATCATAATGGAAGCCATAGTTTCGCCGTATATCATAAATTAACCAGCACTGGTCGGCGAATCGGTTTTTAAAGAAGTCTACAACCAGGGGAATCACATTGAAATCGGGTTCAACGATGGCTGTGTAGAGATTATCGTTAGACTTGACAAATCGGATAAAAGCTTTCATGCGGTGTCGTTCGCGGCTGATCTTTTTGACTGTCTGATGGATACGGAGTATGGGTGGGTATCCATAATTGCGTATATCTAATTTTCCCCTTCGAAAAAGTTCAACAATCAATTGAAATCCATTGAGCCATTCAGATTGATTATCGGACAAAAAATTATGATAAAAGATTTTTGTTTCTTTTGCTCCAAGTATCTTTTCCATTCCCACTAAAATGCGCATGGCTTTTTTAACCTCAGTATGAACCTGTCGCTTTTCCGAAAAAATACTAATTGCCATAGACTTTTCTGTTGTGGGAATGCAATCAAATTCTTTCCGTTCAAAAGCTTCAAATACACAACAGAGGTAACCGGAATAACTTCCGTCAAAAATATAGTCCATTAGAAAAGTGTTAGCTGTGTATTGGAAGCCTTGGCTTGTGTACGAGGATTACTTTCAAGAATAGACTTTCTGATGTTTTCGGGATAGTGGAAGCCTCCAGCGATGAGTGTATCCTGGCAAACCATAAAATATTTGGCGCGATTATAGGCAATTCCCATTTTTCGAAGTTGATATTCCTTTAATTTTCCATATTTGCGCGACTGTACAATTTTGTTGGCAGATTGCCTGCCAATACCCGGGATTCGGATAATCCACTCATAAGTAGCGCTGTTGATGTCGATAGGAAAGAATTGCGGGTTGCGTAGCGCCCAAGCAAGCTTAGGGTCTATTTCTAGATCGAGATGTTGATGCGTGCTGTTGAGTATTTCATGAAGCGAAAAACCATAAAATCGAAGTAGCCAATCTGTCTGATAAAGTCTGTTTTCACGTACAAGAGGCGGTGTTGTTCCAATTTGGGGAAGGTTGGAATCGGTCGCGTTGATGGGAATATAACCCGAATAATACACCCGTTTGAGATTGTAATCTTTATAGAATGTATTGGCCGCCTGCATAATCTGTAGGTCGCTCTCTGGAGTTGCTCCAATAACCAGCTGCGTACTTTGGCCTGCTGGTACAAATAAGGGTGCTTTCTTGTCTTTTTTTCGATCCTGACGAAGATTGAGAATTTCATTTTTAATAATCCCCAGAGGCTCGCGAACGGACTGATGATCCTTTTCCGGAGCAACAAGTTTGAGTCCCTCCTCAGTAGGAATTTCGAGGTTTACACTCATTCGGTCAACATATAAACCTGCTTCTTTTAATAATGATTCACTTGCTCCGGGGATGGCTTTGAGGTGGATATAACCATTAAAACGTTCTTCCGTCCGAAGTTTCTTGACAACTAACATTAAGCGTTCCATGGTGTAGTCTGCAGATTTGAAAATACCCGAACTTAAAAAAAGACCTTCGATGTAATTTCGACGGTAGAAATTCATGGTCAATTCGACAACTTCCTTCACCGAAAATGCTGCGCGTTGCACGTCGTTGCTACGTCGGCTAACACAAAAGGAACAGTTGTAGATGCAGTAATTGGTCATTAAAATTTTTAGTAGAGAGACGCAACGGCCATCTTCGGTGTAGGTATGACAAATGCCACTAGCCGATGAATCGCCTATTCCACCACTATTTTTTCGTTTACTTCCACTTGAACTGCAACTTACGTCGTATTTAGCGGCATCAGCTAATATTTGCAATTTATCATCAAAACCAAACATGATTTATTCTCCAATAATTTGCTGTAAAATTACTAATATTATTAGTTATAAATACCCGTAAAATTACTTGATTTGCCTTTTTTAGGTTCGTACTATTCATCTTCAACTGCGGGAGGATGCCCAAATTTGCTAAAAAAATAAACGATTTGTGACGGGATTTTGTTCATGAGTAAACTACATATTATGGCAGAGAATAATTTGAATAATAAAGAAGCGCTAGAAAAGCTAAAAGGGATCGTCGATCAAATTGATGTGGGAACAGTCTGTTCATTTCCATCGGATTCTTACTATCCCCATGGTGTTCCGATGAGCAGACAGGAAGTGGATGCAAATGGTGACATTTGGTACATCTGTTCGGCAGAAAGTGAGACGTTTAAAAATATTTCACAGGATCCCAAAGTTTCCCTATTCTATGCCGATCCCAAAACCTACACCTTTTTGAGTATAAACGGTAAAGCAAGTCTTTCGCGGGATCAGGAAAGGATAGACCGTTATTGGAACAAAATGATGGAAGGCTGGTTTAAGAAAGGAAAAGAAGATCCCAATATCCAATTGCTACAGATCACACCTGAAGAAGCGCATTATTGGGATTCAAACTCAAATATGGTCATCAACTTGTTTAAAATGTTGAAAGCGGCTGTTACAGGCAATACACAAGATATAGGTAAAGAAGGAGATCTTAATATTTAATATAAACGGAATCTATAATATCAACACAGTAATTAGCACCCTAAAAAGGTCCTCTTTTCCAAAATGAGGACCTTTTTTCTAACCAAACTTTTATCGAAAAAATCTGTTACGCGTTTCCTTTGATCACACGTAAAAGTACCGCGATGATTGCAATTACCAAAAGAATATGAATTAGCCCTCCGCCAACAAAGCCTCCAAAAAAACTGATTGCCCAAATCAGGACCAAAATAACAGCGATAGTATATAGTAGATTTCCCATAGTAATGAATATATATGTGTTTATTGAATAACAATACTTATCCAGCGATGGTTTAGTATTTTTTCTCTTTTTTCCACTTACGGATCCTCCCGACTGCATTTTGATAAGGTGAAGCGGTGTAAAATTGAATCATTCTGCCTAAGGTCCATTTTTCATACCACGATACACCATAAAGCTGCATGTCTGCCTTTTGCTCAATGAGTTCCACAATTTTTAAAACAGTTTGGTCTAGTTTTGCGCACAAAGTATTAAAATCTAGATTGTTATAATCCTGATAAAATTTTTGAGCCAGTTTGCCTAGCTCATTCCATTTAAAACCAGTCTCCGGAAAATCAACCTCTTTGCCATCTTCACTTTTCTTATTCCATTTGAGAACCAGCTCACCCCAGCCAATTAAATAGGAAATTAGGTTATTTATACTCATTACTGTTCCTTTAGCATGACCCTGGAGTATAAGAAGATTAGTTTGATCGTTCGGAATATCGGAAAGTTCACAGACAAGCTTGCTGTAATTTATACGGATAGCTTGAAGGAGTTCGTCTTTTGTGGTTGGTATAGCCATGGCATAAATGTGAATTATACATAAGATACAGATAATTATGTATAATTGATTAGCTTGGGATGGAAGTTGTAGAGCAGAACGTGTTCACAAGCCCACAGCAGACAATGTTTGACAACGCCTTTTGTTTTAGTCTGATAGGGTTTTTGAATATATTATTGTAATTGAAAAAACAATCAACTTTAAATTGTAAAAAATTTGGTTTTATGTGTGTTTTTTGGTAAAATTTATTGTTTTATTAAAGTGGTGTTGTATTTTATTCTGTTTATAACGAATATTGTTGTAAGTATTTAGACAGGATCTTTCATACGGGAAATACTGTCTAAGATGTACTGCCAATGAAATAATAAACTGAAAAATTGATACAAAGATGAAAAAGATTTTATTGTTAATAACCGTGGTTATGTTCGTCGTTTCGGGCGCATTCGCTCAGATTCATAAGCCTGTTAAATGGACTGTGGCCAGCAAAAAATTGAACAACAAAGAAGCTATGGTCTATGTGAAGGCTACTATTCAAAATGGTTGGCACATTTACTCCCAAAATGTAAAAGACGGTGGCCCAATTCCAACATCTTTCAATTTCGGTAAAGCTGCTGACTACGTTTTGGTCGGTAAGACAGCTGAACCAAAACCGAAGATCAAACACGAAGAGGTTTTCAAAATGGATGTGGGATACTTCACCAATGAAGTGATCTTTCAGCAAAAGGTTTCGCTCAAGAAAGGAACAGCAACAGTAAAAGGTACCGTGGAATGGCAAGCTTGTGACGCTTCACAATGTCTTCCTCCAGATGAATATGCTTTTGCTGTAACGATCAAATAGTCTAATAAATAAAAGCAATTAACGATCTAAAGCGATTTGGTGCTTAGTATAATTGATAGAAAAAGGAAAATTAAGGATAAAGGCTAGGTAATCACACCTAGCCTTTTTTGTTTAAAGGGGGCTTTTGGTATAAAAAATAAGCCCTTTGGTATAATATGTTAAATCTATTTTTTACGGAATTTTAGCTTTGTTTAAATGGATTACACAAACTTACTTGAGCAGGCAGATCTTTTTTTAGTGCATAGTTACCGCAAGAACCACAACCCACAGTTATATTTTCACACCATTGAAAGGGTTCGAGATATTGTAAACGCAGTAATGACCCTAGGCGAAAAGTATACCTTGACGGCCGAGGATAGATTTGTGGTTGCGGATGCGGTCTCATTTCATTTGGGAAGTAAAAGCTTTGTTGACCTTAACCAAAGGATGTATCTGGAGGTAAATTATAGAAGGAATCAGGTGATCGATGAACGCATATGGTATGCACTGACCCTGGTCTTCTTACGAAACCATACTTACTTTACAGAGGAAGCACGCCTATTGAAGGAAGGTATAAAGAAGAACAATATTGTCTATTTTGTGACGTTGCAAACTGCAGGAAAACAGTCATCGGTCTGATGTAAAGGTGTGTTTTATGATAAAAATGATAAAGGTAGATCGATTAAAGTTGAAGCATTGTACACTAGTTAGTTTTTTGATCATGGGATTGTTATGTTTCAAGACCGCATGTTACGGACAAATGGGGTTTGGACTTCGGGTGGGTGGTAATATTTCGCGTGCAAGTGGCAATGCATTTGGCGCCAATAGAATGGGATATCAATTAGGAGGGGATTTGATTTTTGGACTTAATAGCAAGATGGATATTCAAGTTGAGCCTAGTTACAACTTAACCAGAATTCGTGTCAATGGTAACACGGCTTCTCTTGCTGGAGGCTTATCCAAGGGGACCCGTTCGCTGAAATATCTCAATACACCCGTATACCTAAAAATTAATTTTACGAGAAAATTTTCAATCTTGGGTGGCCTAGACTTGAATATGTTGCTCAACGACGACAGGTATAAACTTAATGATGGAAAACCAGCGTTCAACAGTCGTACACGGATAGGTTACGCATTAGGGATAGATCTTGGCGCGCTGTATTTTAGATACCGACAATTCAAAAAGAATAATAAAATTGTAGACAATTGGGATGCACATATTGACCAGTATCAACTGGGATTTAAAATGCGTTTGTTTTAAGCTAATAGTTCCACTGGTAGGTAACCTTTGCAGACTTTCCTGTGCTGTAAGCTGAGCCGCTCTGATTTTGCTACATCAGGCGGCTTTAATTTTATTAATGATTTACGATTTGTTGTGGAGATGTTTATTGCTGGATATCATGGATATTTGCAGGACTAGCTCGACACACCAATCGATGTACTTGTAACGGGCTGATGGAGGATGGAGCTCCTATAGGGCTGAAGGATTTTCCCCGTTTATCAAACTAGACTGCAAATACCGGGATGCTGATCGTGAACGTACGTTACGACAAGGGGATGCTGATCATGTTAAACGAGGTTTGTACTTCATCATGCGAAAGTTTTTAAGGAAGTTCACCTGTTATTGTTTTAGCGTATATCTTTATATAGCAACAATGTTGCATTTGTGTTGTTTTGTTTTTACATTTGTTTAAACGAAATTACTATGAGCAGCATTTCCAAAAAAGTTAAATTACCTGTCACCGTTCTAAGTGGATTTTTAGGTGCGGGAAAAACCACACTATTGAATCATATTCTACACAATAAGGAAGGCAAGAAAGTTGCTGTTATTGTTAATGATATGAGTGAAGTGAACATTGATGCACAAGCTGTTGAACGTGAAAATGTGCTTTCGCGAACAGAAGAAAAGTTAGTGGAGATGAGCAACGGATGTATTTGTTGTACCTTAAGGGAGGATTTGATGGTGGAGGTGGAGCGACTAGCGAAAGAAAATCGCTTTGATTATCTTCTTATCGAGAGTACTGGTATTTCGGAGCCTATTCCAGTAGCGCAGACATTCAGTTATAGTAGTGCTGACAATGGGATTGATCTGTCTACGTTCAGTTACATTGATACTATGGTAACTGTGGTGGACTGTTTCAATTTTGCTAAAGATTTTGGAAGCGCCGATACCTTATTAGATCGGAAACTGACGGATGACGACTATGACAATAGGGCAATTGTAAATCTGTTGACTGATCAGATCGAATTTGCCAATGTTATCCTTTTGAATAAGGCCGATCTGGTATCTGAGGAAACTTTGGGCACTCTCGAGTCTGCTATTGGGCGGCTCAATCCCGGAGCCAAGTTAATCCGTACACAATTTGGACGTGTTGATCCAAAGGAAATTATGGGTACGAGCTCGTTTGACTTTGATGAAGCTTCCTCTTCGGCTGGATGGATCAGAGAACTTGAAAATGAACATAGCCCCGAAACAGAGGAGTATGGTATTTCATCTTTTGTCTTTCGATCGCAACGGCCCTTCCATCCACAACGGCTGCACCGTTACCTCAACGAGCGTTACCCGCACAATATCATACGAGCCAAAGGTCTACTGTGGTTGGCCTCCCGCCCGCATTTGGCCATCAGTTTTAGTCAGGCAGGTGGTAGCGTAAGGTTGGAAAGTGCAGGCTCATGGTGGAGTAGCATGCCCGAAGAGCAGCGCTATCAGTATCCCGGTTATGCCGAAATCAGCGCTGAACTTCTTAAACGTTGGCATCCGGAGTGGGAAGATCGAAAAAATGAATTGGTATTTATAGGTCAGGATCTGGATAAAGAAAAATATCTGGCGGAGCTGGAAGAATGCCTGTTGACCGAAGAAGAAGGCGATGACTGGCGTTTTACCTGGTGGAAAGACGAATTTCCTAAAAATATTTAAAACTATTTGCGATCTGCATCGGTTAAAAAAGTAAGTAATGTAGGTTAGATATTGTATTTTTCGAAGGTCAGGGGGTGATTTCCTGGCCTTTTTTATGCTGATTTGTCAGATGTTATTAAGTTACGGTTCTGAACCTTCATCAATCCCCCATAAAAAAAATAGGGATCTCTTCCTAAAACGCTTGATCATGATGGTTGAAAATCATCCTTCTGATTCCAAAAATTTCAAAGTATTATAGCAATTTTGAAATTGTATAGTAAAAGGACAGCATAGTTGTGGGACAATTATCGTCACCATGCACGATAAAATTAACTATGAGCAGAATGTAATTTCTAAAATAATACCTTTAAGATTTTAACTTGTATTAATGTCGATACTAAAAAAGTATTATAAGAAAGTGGAGGCTTATTTTAATGCTATTGAATACATGTACACGCTGGTAATATCTTTAGGCCTTGATTGGCGAAAGGAATCGATCTGAAAAATGTAATTAACACGCTCTCAAAAAAATAGTATTGATATAACCTAAATATAGACACTCTTTGACCGATCTATTCGGTGAAATATAAGTAACGAGATTGTCAGAATAATCATTAGTTATTTAGAATAGTTTTAAATAGATGACTTTGGATGTATATTTGGAATGCAGAAAAGGTATACCATTTAACTGCATACTGATTTTATATTGAACGATTATTGTTAGCTAGATGAATAAAGTAGAACTGTTTGAAAATGAGCGCGCAAGTGGCTATGACCAATTTGTTGAGACCTGGATTCCCAATTACCATTATTTTTTGGATCAGCTGCCTAAGCTCCTCCGAGAAACCGAAAATAAGGATTTATTAGTGGTCGGATGTGGCACAGGAAATGAAATAGAACGTTTTGTTGACACAGCAGAATCTTGGACAATAACCGGGGTAGATCCGTCGCCTGAGATGATTAGTCAGGCCCTGGAAAAATTTGAAGCGGACGAAAATGTTCATCTTGTCGAAGGTGTGGTAAGTGATTTGGACGAAGAGAAGCAATATGGTGCTGCGACACTTTTACTTGTATTACACTTTCTAGAAGACAATGGCCAAAAATTGGCTATGCTCCAAGATATTTCCAAGAGAATGATGTCGCAAGCACCCTTGTTATTATTAGATATTACGGGCAATAAGGAGCAGATTCAACAAAACTTGCAATTGTTGAGACTTCTTCTGCCCGATGGGATAGATGAAACACAGGTCGCTCAAAGATTGCGAAGAATCGAGCGTGAATTGTTGCATGTCTCGGAAGAACGATTAGCCGAGCTCTGTGAAGAAGCCGGATTTGAACCTCCTGTTCGATTCTTTCAATCATCGATTTATATGGGGTGGATAACCCGAAAAAAAGATATTATTTCCTTTTCTTAGCAAAGGGATTGAAGGAAAGCCCCGCATGAATATAAAACGAGGGATCGGGGCTTGCTTCCCATATATAATCGCGCTGGGTTTTGTTTTTTTCAAATACGCGTGAGCGAGGTATGGTTTTTAGTCCTGATTTAAGGGTGGCAATAAAAGATCGGCCCAGGTTATGTTCATAAGTCAGACCCGAATTGATTTCCATCTGACTGAAGGTATATACTTTTTCAGCGCCCTGAAAGTTATAAAGGTAAAAGATCGTACTATTTAAATCGGAACCTATTGAAACGCGGCCATTCCGCAAGACCTCTTTTCGAAGGTAGGCTCCTTTAGGTAAGATGATATCAAGTATCATCCTATTGGCAAATTGTTGCTTGTAGGCAAAGGTTGGGAAAACCGGAATAATGGCTGCCGGATCTATAAAGCCGATGAGGCCTACCGCCATTTGAATCTCCCGCGTAGCTTTTAGTACCACAGTAGCAGATAATACCCCATTCATGCGTTCTATTGCTTTTTCACTCCCATTGGCAGCAACCGTTGCGGTATAAAATGCTACTTTGCCCCATAAACGTGAATAACGGGTAAGATTAAGTGATTCGTAATGATAATGATATTGATGGGTTGACTGTATGGTGGATTGTGCGATGGGGTCTAGACGATTGGAGTTGACAGAAGTGAACTGATAGCCAATATTGGTACCCAAGTTCCAGGTTCTGCTCTTTAAAAAATTAATGTTGATACTACCTCCGGCTTGGTACATCGATTCTACTTTTGTTTTAGGTAAATCCTGACCTTGGAGTTTTGATGAATAACTGTATCCTGTATTGGATTCATAGGTCAAATTGAGAACCCGTGTTATGGGGAATTTGTCGGTAACAACAGGCCTCACTTTTTGCTGTACGCTATCTTTAGTCTGTGCGATTGAAGTGGATATACGAAACAATAGTACAAACACTAAAAGTATTTTTTGCATAAATGTATGATTAAAATCATTATAAGGATAGCCGAAATTTGTAGGTGGGATTTTTTTTTTAGACCAACAGGTCTTGTTTTTATACAAAAGTCCAATTTAGGGGAACAGTGAAAAGGAACGTTAAAAATCATCTCCCAGTTTTGGTATAAAAAAAACAGGTCTTCGTATAAGAGATCGGATTCCTGCCAAGAAAAGCTTTATTTTTGTTATTTAGGTTAAAATCATTCTAATGCATGCAAGACTTCAATAATAGCATTGTTTTAAGGTATTTTACAGAAAATAAATTCAGGCCACTGCGACATGTGTTTTTTCTGATCGGTTTACTGTTGCTCTTTGCAAATGCAAATTCGAGTTCTCATTTTCAAGGGAGTTACCGGTTTTATTTTTCTATTATCCTATGGTTTGTATTCGTCTGCATGTTTTACGCCAATATGTATGTACTGATCCCAAAGTTTTTCTTTAAGGCCAAATATGAGTTATATGTCTTAGCACTGATATTGCTGGTAACAGCCAGTTTGCTGGTAGTCATGTACATTGCAAATTACATCTATTCCATTCATATTCCCGCTATAAAAAAACCGGAGTCGGACTCTATGGGGCTAATCGCCGCATTATTTATCTGTATTCCGATTATTCTGACCACCACGACATTTAAGCTTTTTAAACGTTGGTTGGAAGACAATAAGCGTATTTCTGAACTGAAAAACCTGGCTTTGACCACAGAGCTTGTTTCCTTAAAAAATCAGATTCAGCCACATTTTTTATTCAATATGCTGAACAATGTTAAGGCTTTAATTCGAAAAGATCCGAATATGGCTACCGAGGTCATCATGAAGTTATCAGATTTTCTAAGATATCAGTTGTATGAAAATAACGATGATAAGACACTTCTGAAGTCCGAAATCAACTTTATAAGCAATTTCCTGAAATTGGAGGAAATACGCCGCGATAACTTAAAAACGCGTATATCTTGCCCAATAGAATTGGAAAAAAAAGGTGTATTTCTACCGCCGCATCTATTTACGGCCTTTGTTGAAAACGCGATTAAACATAGTCTCAGCGCTGGTGATGCTGATACTTTCATCACAATCCATTTTTCTGAGACGGATCAGCAGCTTTGTTTTGAATGTGAAAATTCGAAAGATCCCGACAACTCATTTGTCCGAAGCAAATATAGCGGACTGGGATTGGCTAATGCCAAAAGACGACTGGATCTGCTGTATAGAAATGATTATGAACTTTCGGTGTCAACAACTGAGACATTATATAGCGTTAAACTTACTATTCCCTTATGAATTGCATTATTGTAGACGATGAACCCCTGGCTAGGGAGGAAATGAAAAATTTAATCGAAGAAATTTCGTCTATTCAGATAGTCGGTACATTTTCCAATGCGATATCGGCATTGGAATGTATTAAGACAAACCCGGTGGACTTGCTTTTTTTGGATATCGTGATGCCGACGGTCAATGGACTCGATTTTGCACAGTCTCTTCCAAATGACAAGCTGGTTATCCTGACGACTGCCTATGCGCAATATGCACTGAAAAGTTACGAATTGGATGCAATAGATTATCTGCTGAAACCGATTAATAAAGACCGCTTAGCCAAAGCGATCGATAAAGCAATGGCCTATAAAAAATTACTAGCGTTAAAAGAAAACCAAAGTACGGTTGAGAAGGCCAGTGAGGATGCACTTTTTATTAAATCGGATAGGAAATACTATAAAATTGCATTTACTGATATTCGCTTTATAGAAGCACTCAAAGATTATGTGGTTATCTATACCCGGAATAATAAACTGATTACTGCAATGAATTTGAAGACAATTCACCAGAAACTTCCGGTGAGCCTGTTTGCGCGTACCAGCAAATCCTATCTGATTAATTTATCGTTTATTGATTCTTTTGATAACCATACTGTTTACATCGATAAGTTTGAAATCCCGATTGGTGAGATTTATCGAGAATCTTTCTTTAAACAATATACCGGAGGGCTACTTTGATCGAATAGTTATCCTAGGCAACCACAAAGCGATCCAGAAAATCGACTTGGATACCATAACTACGTAGGAAATTTGTCAGATAGTCGACACAACACTCTTCTGTTTCGAACCGGAAAATAGCATCTTCATCATCAAGATCAACCGTGGCATCTTGTACTTGTGGAAGATGGGTTTTGACCAATTGCATCAAAAAATTTTTCTTGTCTTTGGTCTTCACAGAACTTTTAAAAATCAACACTTGCCTAACTTTCATCGCTACTAATTTATTTGCGTTCAAAATCATTTGATTCCCCAATCACCTGAGGTATCCTTACAAATCTATATTCTTCATTGCTTCACGCAACCTATATTATACGAAAGCATTTAGTTTTTATACAAAAACAAGGTTGAGCATTGAGCAGATGAATGGTGTAGATTATATGGAGGGCTAGGGATATCAATTCTAAATTTCTACAGAAAGTCGGTGCATTTTTGTCAGAGGCTACAGTGAAGTAGTTTTTTTGTTGAAATCCTATGATAAATTTAGTTGTCCTGTTTTTAAGTACCATAGTCGCTTTTTGGATCAGCGCCATATGTGGAGGGGGAGCAAGCCTTATTCTTATTCCTTTATTGAATTTTATGTTGCCTTCATCGTTAATTCCATTTTCGTTGACGATTGGTACGTTTACCAGCTCAGTATCGAGAATAATTGTTTTTAAGCGGCATATCAACTGGAAGATCTTTCTGTGGTTTGTACCGTTTTCAATTCCGGCTGTACTATTAGGTGGATATCTGATTAAATATATAGAACCTTCCTATTTGCAGTTGATTGTTGCTTTTTTCCTCATGGGAAATATCCCTCAATTGTTTAAATCAAAAAATGCAGCGTTATCTTCGGAAAGTAAGTGTTCGAAATCTTTTTTGGCAATTATAGGTTTTCTTTCGGGCTTTATTTCAGGAATTACAGGTGCAATCGGCTTGTTGTTCAATCGGTTTTATTTGAAAATGGGGCTTTCCAAAGAGGAGATTATTGCCACCCGTGCTGCAAATGAAGTGTTTTTACATCTCGTAAAACTTATTATTTATATTATTTTAGGTCTGTATTCTAAGGCAGCGCTGGGACTGGGCCTGGCAATTGCCGTTGCAACAATAGTCTCATCATTTACTGTTCAGTTTATATTACCCTACCTCAGCGACCAGGTATTTAAAAAAATAGGTTATGGTGCTATGGTGGTTTCAGGGGCGATATTGCTGGCAGGTAGTTCGCGTAAGATTGTCGATCAGAATGACGTGCTGATAGCCTTAGATCGCACGAAGAATAAAACTGAAATTGCATTGAGCTGGCGAGACACAAATTTTGTCTTGGAATTTAGTCAGACGCATGGCTTAGAACTCGAACGATCTATTCACTGGACTGGTTTACCACTCAAACTTCAGCAAAAGTATTTTGCCCTTAGCAAAAAACATAATAGTATCTATATCGAAAAGGTTATACGTTTTAGAAGGAAGGCTAGTTATGAATTTTACTGTCATAAAGAAGGTGTGTTAACACGATTGGATTAAATTGTCTCTTGCCTTTTTATTTTAAAATGCTTATTTCTACTGGTTTTAAAGTGTATTGATATATAATCTATCTATTTAGTAGATTATTGAAAAATATTCCTATATTTGAACCGAAGAATTATTTAGCAGGAAGGATATGGCAATGGAATTTTTAGCACAACAGGTACAAACGCAGCATTTAAATCAAGCTTTTTCAAGTAAAAAACAAATGATGATGCGCGGGCTATCTATGCTTAAAATTTCGGATCGTGTTTTATATACCGGTGCCCATCCAGACGATGAAAACAATAAATTATTGACATTTCTAGCGCAGGATCAGGTGGTCGATACTGCCTACCTTTCTGTTACGCGAGGTGAGGGAGGACAGAATTTTATAGGTAGAGAAAAGGGATTGGATCTGGGGGTACTTCGGGTGCAGGAGTCACTTGCGGCACGTGAAATTGAGGGAACAAAACAGTTCTTTACACGGGCAAAGGATTTCGGCTTTGCAAAATCAGTCGATGAGACGTTGGCGCGATGGGATGAAAATGGGGTACTGGCAGATATGGTATGGACTATCCGTTATTTTCGTCCCACTGTAATTGTAACGCGATTTTCGCCGAATGTCCCTGACTCGCATGGACACCATCAGGCCTCAGCAATCCTAATGGCGAAAGCTTTTGATCTGGCTGCTGATCCAACAGCTTACAGCGAACAGTTAGCGGAACTAGCACCTTGGCAAGCTCAGCAATTGCTATGGAATGTATATCAGGAGAGTGGTGTTAAAGATATCGGCGGAGAAGTAACACCTTTGCCAGCATATATTTCTTTGGATATTCCTATAAGACATGGCTCTTTTGACTTACATTATGGTGAAATTGCAGCAGAAAGTCGTAATCGACATCGTTCTCAGGCCATGGGAAGTTTGGCGCAGCATCACCCTAGTATCGAGTATTTTGAAGTATTAAAAAGTGCATCGATCAATTCAGAGGCTGTGAATACTATTTTTACGCATTGTTCAGTGCAAGATTCTTATGCAAATGTATTCAATAGGTTGGTGAATAGCCTTATCGCAAAATGTGAGTCAGATAAAGCAGCGCTTACATTGGAGCTTGCTTCGATTTTATTTTGGATGAAGATTGTTCCTGAAGATAATATTATTCATGAAAAACGAGCTGAGGTAGAACGTCTGCTACTTGATTTTGCTGGTGTCTCCTTAGAAGTACAGGCTCCTAACGCCCTATGGGTGCCGGGAACCGAGGTTAATATGATCTTGCATGCGCATATTCCAGTGGAGTCTAATTTGCAGTTGACAGCGGTAAATGTTCCTTTTATAAGGGGGGCAAGGCAAATAGATCTTCCCTCGTCTCCATCGAAAATGATCCATTTGAATGGTCAGCTTCTTGATACAATTTTACCTTCTTTTCCAACTTGGCTTAATGCTAATGGTGACGCACATAATTATACACCAGAATCGTCTGCTGATGTTGTATTGACACAATATGGGACCGAATTGTTGGTTCATCTGGAACTGGAATTTGCCGGCTTACCGATCGCGATTAAGCTTCCTGTAAGACATGCAGGTAGTCCCGTTGTCGTAGCTCCCCCGGTAACAGCAGCATTTGATTCGGAAATCGTTGTGCTGTCTAAAGCGACCCAACGTTTAGTTGCTTTGGAGCTGCAATCCAATATAGCCGAATCCTTACCTATTAAAGTGAGGTTAACGCTTCCGGACGGATTGAGCGCATTTCCGACAGAAATTGATCTCAACATCGCAGGTAATGCAGCGGAAAAACTTTATTTTGAGTTGAGTTCATCAGCATCACAGGAAGAGATTCAAGAGATTGGATTTGAGATTGAGACCAGTTCAGGTATATATCCGTTCACAGCTAAAAGTATTGTTTATCCGCATATTAACAAAGTAACTTACTTTCCCAAGGGAATACTACGGGTGCTGAACTTGCCAGTGGATATTACGGCCCGGAAAGTTGCTTATATTTCGGGGATGAATGATGAACTTGGAGGGAGCTTGTGCCAACTTGTTGAGCAATTGGATATTATTCCGTTTGAGTCCATTGGTGAAATAAATCTCTTCGATTTTGATGCAGTGGTCTTGGGAGTACGGATTTACAATACCCATCCCTTAATTGCGGAATTTCATCAGCTTTTCCGTGACTATGTGGAGCAGGGCGGTGTATTGATAGGGCAGTATAATACGCCATATGATTTGCATATGACTGAGGTTGGGACTTATCCTCTAGCTGTTTCTCAGGAAAGAATTACAAATACAGAAACCCGCATTTCATTTTTGGACCCATCCCATCGTATATTGAACTACCCCAATGTAATTGGGCAGCATGATTTTCAAAATTGGGTGCAGGACAGGGCACTTTTTTTACCGCAAAAATGGAGTGCAGACTTTGAACCAATACTACGGGGGCAAAACGCAAATAATCAGCATGAAGATGGTTTGTTGCTGCTTCGCAAAACAGGAAAAGGTTATTATATCTACAATAGTTTGTCTCTATTTAGACAACTGCCTGCAGGAGTAGCGGGAGCATATCGTCTTTTTGCCAATATGCTTTCACTTTCATCAGTCTCAGATACTTATTGATCAATAAGTGTTGTAGGCAAGATGATCTAAAAATTGAATCAACACATTTTCGTGGATGGATTAGAAGACCGCTACAATTAAAATGCCCCAAATAGTGGCAACTATTTGGGGCATGTCCAATTTTACAATAGGTTTCTTATCAGATACTTTAATCCGATCGTACGTTATTGTACAGAAATAATTCCTAAATCTTTCACACTTGCTTTGGCTACTTGCACGCCTTCAATGCTTTTTTTCATGTAACCAGCTACTGAGGGTTCGACAACAATCTTGTAAGTGCCTTCAGGCATACCAGGAAAGTAAAACTTTCCGGCTGAGTTTGCCAACGTACCTACAGTATCTACACCGGTAATAGCAAATACATTGGCTTGTGATTCCGCAGGACTAACTGTGCCAGTGATTGCTCCAGATGTGGCCACTGGGATGGCGCGAATAACGGGTTTAAGAAGATATTGATCGTTGCCCGTCTTTACAATCGATTTTGACGCATCAAAATCCAAAAGAAGTGTGTACGCTACATCCGGAATTAATTCATCTTGTACTTTGAGTTTAACGCCAGAGGATTGTCCGCTAGGTGTTTTTAGCGGATGTACAACGCCATTGACCCAAATTTCATTTCCTGAGTCATTAAGTTTGAGCCGAATTTCTTGGATCATACCAGAAGGAACATCCTGTCCGGCTATGACGGTATCTTTTCCCATTGTATAATTCAAAATATTAAATGGATCGGCGGCGACATCTATCGTTGTGCTACCCGAAGTAGTTCGGATCTCGATCGCATCGATGTGAAGATTGATCGCGTCATAGTAACCTGGAGCATCCGTAATTTTTACTGTGACAGGTGTTTTTTGTGAGGAGGGACCATCATTTTTGCTGCAGCTGCTTAAGAACACTAGGGTCGCTAGAGCAAGGAGAATAAAGTTCTTTTTCATAGTTAGTAACATTATGGTTACAGCTGGGCAAAACTTATGCCATTCTATAAATAAAACAAAGTCCCCAGGCCCCAAAAAATAACCCCAGATGGAATTGACCATACTGAGGTTGTTTCTATACTTCATAATGATTATTAATCCTTTCTATGGAAAAAGGACTCTTTGGGAATATCAATTACCTTTGAATCATTGAGACTGTATTGAAGTTTTAGGGTAAATCCGCCTCCAGCTTCAAGGAAATCTACAGCAATTGGATGGTAGCCTGGTTCTAAAGCAATCTGTCCACTTTTCATAATCGGTGCATGCTGCCCGTCATTATTGACGACGAGCTGATCATGTGTCCGCAAGACACCGCCATCATCGCAGGTGAAGTAGAAATTATAGATTCCTTTTTCCTTGACATAGATATATCCCCGTATTTTTGCACCAAATGAAGGCATTTTGATGGTATCGCTTAAAGCGACATTGCTGATCACTTCCTGGCGTACTTCGGGCCCTGTAATGGCCGAAGTGTTGGCAAAAGTTCCATTGAAAAGTGTTGCCATAAGCCCTGGGGCTATGCTATTTTCATTGGGTTTTACGCTCTTTTTCCAGGTATCATTTTTAAAATCAACCTGATAAAGTTCACTTTTTGCACCGGAAGAGGAGATTGTTGCAAAACGAATTGGCCCTTCTTTTTTAACCACGAGCGAACCGTTCAATACTGGGCTCTGCTGTGTTGGAAGGCTACCATCCGTTGTATAGTGTATTTGATTCTGTGGAAGTTCATTTACAACCTTTAGAACAGATTGTCCGTCAACAATAACCTGTGTTTCGGCGAATCCTGTGAGGTCTGGCATACGATAGCGTAAACCCATTTTGTTCCAAAGTCCAAAGTGCGCAATTACTCGATTTCTATAGCTATCATACAGCGGTTTGTTGGTCCATACACGTTCTGATAAAGCGCTTAACCGCGGGAGAATCATAAACTCCAACCGGGCGGTGGAAGGAATCATTTCTGTCCAGATATTGGCCTGAGCACCTTGGATCAGCGGTGCTTTTTGGCTGGAAATATCCGTAGGTACGACATTCATATTGTACACGGCATCCAGACTGCTGCTATTGGGTAAATAATCAAAATATAGCGGGTTTGTAGGTGTCATAACGACCCGGTGACCACGGTTTACAGCTTCTATCGGTGCATTTTTTACCCAACCACGCCAGTACATCACCATCATGCTCGTGTCTGAACTACCGTCTAATATTTCATCCCAACCAATGCTCTGTTTATTTTTTGAACGAATAAAACTGTTTACTCGTTTGACGAAATAACTTTGAAGATCATGTAAGTTCGCTATTTGCTTTTCTTTCATAAAAGCTTGAGCCGCTGCTGATTTTGACCAGGAGTCTTTTTCGACCTCATCGGCTCCGATGTGAATATAATGCGAAGGGAATAAGTCAATAATTTCGCCTAGTACGTTCTCAACAAAGGTATAGCTGCTCTCTTTCCAGGGGCTGATGGGGACAGAAAATTGCTTTCCCCAGCCCGCGGATTGGCTGTCCAATAGGAGTTCAGGATAGGCCTTGGTAGCCACCATCATATGTCCGGGCATGTCTATTTCAGGAATAATTTCTATCTGGCGACTGGCCGCATAGGCAACAATGTCCTTGATATCTTGTTGTGTATAGAAACCACCATATTCTTCCTTTCCGTTTGTTGTGCGGATCAATTCCTTCGGTAGATTAAAGTCGGGGTTCTCTTTGGCTTTCACAAAGCAGGCCGAATCTTGGTTGTTATAAGTACGCCAAGCCCCCTGTTCTGTTAGTTTAGGGTATTTCTTGATTTCTATGCGCCAGCCTTGATCGTCAGTTAAGTGCAAGTGAAATTTGTTGAACTTATAGGTTGCAAGCAGATCAATGAATTTATAGATATAATCTTTTGGAAAGAAGTGGCGGGCTACATCGAGCTCAACACCGCGCCATTTGAAAGCGGGCTGATCTTTTACGGTTACATAGGGAAGAGCAAACTTACCTGTTGTTCCCGAAAGTAGATACAATTGCTGGACTGTCTGTAAACCATAAAATGCGCCCTTTTCTGAAGAAGCGATGATTTGTATACCTTTTTGATCTATCTTCAATTCATACGCTTCATTTGAGAGGCCCTGGACTTTGATCAATTGCAGCGTGGCGTTTGTCTTCTTCACGCTTTTTTTGTTCAGTTGACCGAATAGCGATTGGTTGATCCATGCCGGCAGTGACGTAGAAGAAAATGCTGGATCAATAGCGTAGCCCAATTCTTGACCATTTAGCTGAAAAAGGCCCGGCCCGGCTTCCAGCTGTTGAGGAAACGGAATAAGTTGAGGAAGTATGTTTTTTTGTTGTGCAAAACTTAATGTCGGCAGGTACAGGGCACAGGATACAAGTAAGGTTGAGAAGATTTTATTCATAAATGTGTTTTTTGTGATTCACAAGTAGTTTTAGATTTTGCTGCAATATACCAATATTTCGGGTATCGGCCGGCAATTTTGGTTGATCTGTACTTCTTAGCATTATAAGCAAAGCATTTCTCCTAATATTGATATAAATGTTTGTTCGACATTTATATATTTATTCTTATCTTTAACTTGAAAATAACCTGTATTTGAATAGGCCTATAGTATGTTTATATCTTGAATATTTTCATTGCATAATTATTTTACTGCTGTTTTAAACAAGATCGTAAAAAGTTGCCTGTGGGTTAACTGCTTTGATATTTTGCAGAGAAGCCTTTCAATAAAGTAGGTTGGTGTTGTTAATTTATTGGTGGTGGTAGAGCTATGAAAAATTTTCTTATTAGCATTGTTTTCTTTTGTCAGTTGGCCCACGTTTATGGACAGCCTAATCGCGTCCATTTTTTCTCCCTTCAAGATGGTCTGACCAATCAGCAGGTGCTGGATATTGTGCACGATGATGACGGATTTATGTGGATAGCCAGCGAGCTGGGATTGAACCGGTATGCAGGGAAGTCTTTTAAATCATTTTATGCAACAGACAAGCCGGATGGGTTATCGGTCAATAGTAATGAAATCAATACCTTGCTTTATACCGACAAGAAATTGTATATCGGAACGCGGTCCAATGGCCTGAATGTACTTGACTTACGTACAAATAAATTTAGCTATTACACACATGACGGTACTAATCCGAAATCCATCGCGACAAATGATATAACCGATATGATTGAAGGGAAAGATGGAAAACTGTGGCTGGCCACCTATCATCAAGGTGTACAGCATTTCGATCCAATAACCAAAGAGTTTAATCATTTCAATAAGAAAAATTGTCCCGGACTTCCCGAGAATAGTGTTTGGTCTTTAGCTGAAGATCGCAGTAACATGCTTTACATTGGGCATGTAAATGAAGGCCTGACAATTTTGGATCCCGCCCGTCGGTCACTGAAACGATTGACTAATCAGAATACATTGGGTAAACTTCCTGATAATGAAATTAAAGTGTTGTTTTGCGATCAGGGGGGGAATGTGTGGATTGGAACCCGTAAAGGGTTGGCTGTATATCATCCGGCTTCAGGTCAATTACAGCAAGTCCCTTTGGCAGGATTAGCAAAAAATGGGAATGAACCTTTTGTCTACGCAATCAAGGAAATTGGCAATACCTTATGGATAGGAGGCGAGTCGTCGCAACTATTTTTGTTGCAGCCGAAATATACGTTTGATAAACGTTTTGAAGGCGTCCAGCACATACAGCTTTTTGATCTTGGCAAAGGTAATAATACCATGGTCCAGCATATCACTCCGGATCGGTTCGGAAATATTTGGCTGGCGTTATATGGTGGAGGTGTAGGGGTTGTTTCGCATATGGCTCCTTTTTTTAGTGTTTTTCCTTCAGACAATATGTTACCTGACCGATTGGCAACAGTGAGTAATGTATTAACTGGTGAAAATCGGACTCGACTGGTAACTGAGGGCTCGGGTATAGTAGAAATGAATGCTGAAGGCCGTTTGTTGGGACAAATTACCCAAAAAAACGGATTGCCCGACGATTTTATACTTACGGCATTTAAGGATCGGCATCAGCATGTATGGATGGGATTGCGGAAGGGCGGGATTGCTGTCCAATATGCTGGATCTTCCGATTGGCATATGATCGATTTAGGGGAGTCTGTGACCGAAGTTCGTGCGATATATGAGGATCATTTGGGGCACATTTGGATTGCTGCCCATCAAGGTCTTTTTATATACGATGGAGTGGCACACCATGTTCAAAAGCTTCTGATCAATAAGCCTATGCTTGGTGATTATGCACCGCGAACGCTAGTGGAAGATGGTCAGCACAATATGTGGGTAGGAACTTATGGGCAAGGACTCTATGTATATAATTCCGACCGTAAACTGCTTCGTAAGATGGACAATAAGAGTGGATTACGTAATAATACAATCAATCATTTGCTACGCGATAGAGATAATAATATTTGGATCGCTACAAACCACGGATTGGCCATGCAGGATGCAGGTAAGAAAATCGGTGATCTCGCAGTATTGTTACCCCCGGAAGGTAATGCTTGGCTGTTTGTCAATGGAGTTGCTGAGGATCATACCGGAAATATTTGGTGCGCAACCAAATCGGGGATGTTGCGCTATGTCCCGCAAGAGAGGCGTTTTCTCCACTACGACCAATCCTTTGGTTTACCCTTGGGTGGCTTTATCAACGGAAGCGTTGGAAAGGATGCAGAAGGACGCCTGTATTTTGGGATGCAAGAAGGGATGTGTTATTTCAATCCCACAGCTATTCCATCCGATTTACCTAGTTCACCTGTAAGTGTGAGCCGATTTATTGTTTTTCAATCGAGCGAATCCAATGCGCAGGTTGATAAATATCCGTCGGGCACAAAGACTATCACGCTCAATTATGAGGAAAATAGTTTTCGCATCGAACTTGCTGTCATGGATTTTGCTTTGGATGGATTGGTCGAATTTGGGTATCATTTGGAAGGACTCAATAATGACTGGATTTTTTTGGGCAATGAGACAAGCCTCGATTTTCGTAATATTCCCTATGGTGAGCACGAGCTGCTCATTCGTACGCGAATGAAAAACGGTCAGTGGTCGCAAGAGTATCAACGGCTGCTGATTAACATCGCGCCACCCTTTTATTTGAGCTTACCTGCTAAGGCATTTTATATGCTACTCGTGCTTCTAATTGGATATGTGATTATATCCTTTTATTTCAAAAGGATGAAAGCCGAATCGGAACTCAAACTTAAAGAACGGCAACATTTACAAGACGAACAGCTGCATGCCGAGCGGATGAACTTCTATACGCATATTACCCATGAATTACGTACACCCCTGACGTTGATCCTGGGTCCCCTTGAGGATCTGTCGCAAGAAAAGCAGCTTGCTGAGAAACACCGTGCGTTGGTTCAGACGGTTCAGAAAAGTGCCAATAGACTTTTCACATTGGTCAACCAGCTTTTGGAGTTTCGGAAGGTAGAATCGCAATTTAAACCCTTTGTTCCCGAAGCAGGATCCTTGGGCGAAATGCTCGCCGATCTGACACATAAATATAAAACATTGAATCACAAACCTGGTCTTCGCGTATCGTCCGAGCTCCCTGCCGAGGATATACGTACGTCGTTTGATGCAGAAATTGTGCAATTGATTGTCGACAATCTATTGTCGAATGCGTATAAATACACAGCGTCGGGCTATATTAAACTAAGCCTGCGCTACGAAGGTGCAGATCTAAATCATTGGGCCATATTGTCTGTAGAAGACACGGGGGTTGGTATTGCCGAAGAAGATATTGAGCGGATTTTCAAAAAGTATTATCAGATTCCAGGCACAGGTACGCAAGGTACAGGAATTGGCCTTGCTTTGGTCAAGGAACTAGTTGCAATACATCATGGAAAGGTAGAGGTAAGTAGTACGTTTGGGCTAGGCACTACATTTACGGTCAAGCTAAAAGTAGATCAAGTTGTCGCACAAGAAAGCGAACCGCCCACGGCTTCGCAGCGCCCCCTGATTCTACTGGTCGAGGACGATTCGGAGCTCAGGGAGTATCTGGGAACTACCCTGCAAAGGCATTATGATGTGGTACTTGCTGAAAATGGAGCTGCGGGCTATAAAACGGCGATGGCACGAATACCTGATCTGGTGATCAGTGATATTATGATGCCCGATATGGATGGCTTTGAGCTGGTACAGCAGCTCAAACAGGAACGCAGTACAAGTCATATTCCACTGCTACTATTGACGGCGAAAAACACCGATGCAGACCGGCAACGGGGCTATGATCTGGGGATAGACTCCTATCTGATCAAACCTGTTACGGCAGCTTTACTCTTCAAACGTATCGACAACCTATTGAGCCGACAGAAACAGATCAATGAACTGATTTTGGAAAGTTTAAACAGCAAATCACCCTATTCAGATGATTATACCGAGCAAAAACCTCCTGAGGAGCTGTGGCGGGAAAATGAATTTGTTCAGGATTTTATGCAGATTGTCGAGCAGCATATGCAGGATGAAGTATTGGACGCTGCTGCCCTTGCTGACCGAATGAATATGAGTCAGTCTACCTTATACCGCAAGTTGAAGGGGATCACAGGTAAAAATATCAATCAGCTGGTTCGCAAGATACGTATCCATAAGGCTGCGGATCTACTTCGGACGGGGAAATATAATGTGACTGAAGTGTCGTTTATGGTCGGAATCAATAGTGCAATTTATTTTCGGCAGTGCTTTAAGGAAGAGTTTGGCCAGCTACCTTCCGAATACCAACGAGCCGACAATAAGATCCGGGTAACGTATTAAAAGAATACACAAACGCTCATAATGCCCCTGCTACTCCTCCGTGGCGAGGGGCATTTTTTTTCGCATAAAACAGCCTCCTCATGGCAGACCGATAAAGCAGGCTCAGGTTTCATCAAACAGGAAATATGCCTTAAATATATTATAAAAGCTGTTTTTGACTGAAAATTATATGATTTTTGACGGATTTGTATATGATGTAATGCTGCAAAATGGGCTAAGTTTGAGGTATTATCCAATTATAAAATCTAGGTAGGGGTGGCAACGATGCAAAAGAAATAACCAAAGTAGACCATAGTTTACCATCATATTGTCTTGTCCGGCTAGATTGTATTATTTACTGTTTAATTCGTATTTAAATTTATGAAAAACTTAAAGATTGCTTCTTTTTACACCATGTTGAGTGTGATGCCAACATTGCTGTATGCGCAGGAGAAGGTTACGGGACAAGTTTTCAACAAAGCAAACGAGCCTATCGTTGGTGCGAGTGTACTCCTTCTAGAAGGGGGAAAGGGAACCTCAACAGACAAATCGGGGAAATTTGAGCTGAATGCCAACAAAGGAACGCTCGTTGTGTCATTTGTTGGATATAAGACTCGCCGAGTTCCATTGGATGGAACAACAAATTTAAAAATCCAGCTCGAGGCAGATGAAAATGTTTTGGAGGATGTCGTCGTTGTTGGTTATGGTAAACAGTCCAAACGTAATATTACGGGGGCAGTAAGCAATATTAAATCAGAGGATATTGTACGGTCATCATCGACGACAACTGCTGGGGCTTTGGCAGGAAAGGTGCAGGGGATCTCCGTGCGTGCCAAAGACGCGCGTCCCGGTCGTGGTGCAGCGATTGAAATCCGGAATATGGGCTCGCCATTATATGTAATTGATGGGGTTGCCTACGGAGGTCAGGAAGGTACGGACTGGGTCGGTACACAGAATGGCTCCGGAGCAGATATCTTCAACTCGCTAAATCTCGAAGATATTGAGAGTATCTCTATTTTGAAAGATGCCGCAGCGGCAGTATATGGATTCCGTGCTTCTAGAGGTGTTGTACTTATTACCACCAAAAAAGGAGCAAAAGGAGAAAGTGCAAAAATCAATATTAATGGCTACCAAGGCTGGCAGAATTTGACACGTTTTCCGACCATGGCAAACGCGAAACAATACACGCGTGGATTGGTTGAGGCTGCGCAGAATGAAAACCGCGATCCGAAGACGGTTTATACGCCCGAGGAGTTGGCTAAATGGCAGGCTGGAACAGAGCCTGGCTACCAAGGCTATGATTATTATGATATGGTGATCCGTAAGAATATCCCACAGCGATACATCAATGCCAATGTCACCGGTGGAAGTGAAAAATCAAATTATTTCCTGTCATTGGGCCACCTCAATCAGGATGCAATGATCAAGGATTTCAATTATAAGCGAACCAATTTTCAGGCCAATATGGAAGCTGAGGTACTCAAAGGACTTACAGTGGGTACACAGATTTCAGGAAGACATGAGGGAACCCAGGATGTTGGCTTACCAGGTGGAGATGGCTACTTCTCCTCGATTTTGGCTATTATGAAAAATAGACCGACGGTAGGCCCTTATGCAAATGACAATCCAGAGTATATCAATCATACAAATGATTTTCCCTATAACCCGGCGCTCTTTAGTCGCGATATCGCCGGCTATAAAGACAATAAATACCTTGCTGGAAACGTGAATCTCTTTGCGGCCTATAAGACAAATTTTGGTTTGTCGGCAAAGGGAACTGTTTCTTACAATTATACCAATAATAAATTTGAAGGCTTCCAATATACCTATGATGTATATCGATACGAAAATAATGCCTATAAGCGAACTGGCGGAAGTGATGCTGGCTGGCGTTACGATACCACGAGGGAGATTGTTTCTCGGTTTGCGCAGTTCCAGATCGATTATAACAAGCAGATCGGCGATCACACTTTCGCAGGAATGTTAGGCTATGAGCGCTCAGACTGGGACCGGACGTATAAAGCGTTGGGCGCAAATCCTTCGAACAATTATATCCCGTTGTTGAGACTGTCGGAGCTCAATAGTTTGGCCGATGAATGGGCTTACGAGGCTCGGGCTGGATATATTGGCCGTATCAATTACAACTACAAGGGCAAGTATCTTCTGGAAGTTCTGGGCCGTTATGACGGGTCCTTTAAATATTATGAGGGTAAACGCTGGGGATTGTTTCCAGGAGCATCAGTAGGTTGGCGTATTTCGGATGAGGGGTTCTTCAAGCCTTTGAAATCCGTCGTGAGTGACCTTAAAATCCGTGCTTCGATCGGGCAAACCGGACTTGAAGAGGGTGTGGGAATGCATGATTACCTTGCCGGATATAATTGGGCGGCTGGAAGTGCTGTCTTAGACGGAGCCTATGTACCCGGGGTACAGCCAAGAGGTTTACCAGTGCGCAACCTCTCCTGGGTTAAAAATACCAATTATAATATGGGGGTCGATGCAACCTTGTTGAATAATAAGCTGACATTGACGGCGGATATCTTTAAAATTATCCGTACTGGATATCCTGGAAAACGATACGATGTCCTATTACCAGCTGAAATCGGTTATGACCTTCCCAATGAAAACCTCGGTAAGAACGGCTATTATGGTGCGGAAGGTATCATTACTTATACCGATAAGGTCGGTGAACTTAACTATGTTGTCAGTGGGAATATGACTTTTTCACGTTATCGTGACCTAGAAACCTATAAGCCTCGTTTCAGTAATTCGTGGAATGAATACCGTAACTCGATTGAAGACCGCTGGGGTGGCGTATGGTGGGGATACCAAGTTGTCGGAAGATTTCAGTCGGAAGAAGAGATCCGTAACCATCCGATCAATAATGATGGTCAGAACAATAGGACACAACTTCCTGGTGATCTGATTTATAAAGATGTAAACGGCGACGGTGTTATCAATGATATGGATCAGCGTCCGATCGGTTATCCGACAGGTTGGGCACCGATGATGAGCTTCGGTGGCCGGATAGGACTTGACTGGAAGGGTATCAACTTAAATATTGATTTGGCCGGTGGTGCGGTGCAATCCTGGTTTCAGGATTATGAGTTACGTAATGCCTTCCATGGTGGTGGTAATTCTCCAGCCTACCTGCTGGAAGATAGATGGCATCGCAAAGACCCTTATGATCCAAACAGCGAATGGATTCCGGGACGCTACCCTGCGATTCGTAACGGCAACTCGGGTCCCAATAGTCGAAACAGTGATTTTTGGTTGACCAATGTGCGTTACCTCCGAGTCCGCAACCTGGAGGTTGGATACAATCTGCCAAAAGCATGGATTCAAAAGATTAAGGCCGAAAAAATACGGTTCTATATCAATGCTTCAAACTTGATTTCGTTTGACAATGTCAAAGACTACCAGATTGATCCCGAGATCGAAGCGAGAGCAGCAGTAGTATATCCACAGCAAAGGGTATTTATGGTTGGATTTAATATGACTTTTTAACATGAAACTACGATTTAAACTTACCTACATAGGCGTTGCTTTATTGACCTTGTCCTCGTTGAGCAGCTGCAATCACGACGATTGGTTTGACCGGGATTCAAAATCATTGATTACCGATGCACAGCTTTGGAATGATCCGAAACTGTTGACTTCACTCGTCGCCAATTATTACGATAGAATGCCAACGTTACATGGTGTTTTCAATACAGGAGGAATGACCGAATTGGATGATGCGATGTGGTCGGGACATCGCGATCAAAACTGGCGTAACGATTACCAATTTGGTGACGATTACGGTCGCTATTGGGACTATGGACTTATTCGGGATCTGAATCTTTCCCTAGAAAATATCGATCAGTTCAGTACACAATTGTCTGATGCACAACGCAAGCAGTATAAAGCCGAATTACGCTTCATCCGCGCTTTTGTTTACTTCGAACTCGTCAAACGCATGGGAGGGGTTCCGATTGTCACTACGCAACTTATCTATGACTTTAGCGGCGATCCAACACCATTGCAGGTGGCACGTGCCAAAGAGTATGAAGTCTACGATTTTATTTACAAAGAACTGGAAGAGATCAAGGAAGATCTCGCCGTCTATAATGCCAGTAAGACCAGAGCCAACAAGTATACGGCATTAGCTTTGGAAAGTCGGGCAATGCTTTATGCGGCATCCATCGCGAAATATAATAATCTGATGGCCTCACCGATAACGACTGCAGGGGGAGAAGTGGGAATTCCTGCCAATATGGCTACTGGGTATTATACCAAGTCGCTGGCTGCCTCCAAGGAAATTATGAACGGTCCCTATGCGCTTTACAATGAGAATGCCGATAAAGGTGCCAATTTTTATGATATGCTCAATAAGAAAACTGGTGCTGAGGTCATCTTTGCAAAGGATTTTGTAACGAGTTTAAAAGTTCACCGATTTGCTTATGACAATATCGTCAGAAGTCTGACCGAAGACAATGAGTCGTCATCGACGATTTCGCCTTCATTGAGCCTTGTAGAAAGTTTTGATTATCTAGACGGTAGCAAAGGTACATTACATGATAAAAACGGCGCAGGAAATTACGTAGCCTACCAAAATATCAACGATATTTTTGCAAATAAAGATGCCCGTTTGTTTGGAACGGTGATTTATCCGGGAACTTCATTCCGCGGACGTGCTGTAAGTATTCAGGCTGGAGTGGCAACTTGGGGGGCAAATGGAGCCTACCAGTTTACTGCAGCACCACAACTGGGACAGAATTATGCGAGTGGTGGTTTGTGGACCGGCTTTGATGGACCGCTTTATGATGCACAGGACGTCAGCAACACCGGTTTCTATATCCGGAAATTTGTCAGTGATGCGCCGGCGGCCAGCACACGTGGTACATCAGCTGCTAACTGGTGGCCGTGGTTTCGTCTGGGTGAAATTTATCTCAACGCGTCAGAAGCTGCATTTGAGCTGGGGCAGACTGTAGATGCAAGAACTTATGTCAATAAGTTGCGGGAAAGAGCAGGATTTCCGGCCAATAGCATCAGTAATCTAACGATGGATATCATCCGCAACGAGCGTCGTGTTGAACTTGCCTTCGAAGATCATCGTTACTATGATCTTAAAAGATGGCGTATTGCACATTTGGTGTGGGACGGATCTGAAAATGATCCCAACGCGGTTGTATATGGACTATATGCTTATCGTGTCGTGCGCCCAGGGCATGCCGATGACGGTAAGTATATCTATGAACGGGTAAGACCTGCGCGTTTCAGAAAGGCACGCTTTTTCCGTATGGCCAATTATTATGCATCCATTAGTCAGGATGTCATCAATAAAAATCCTAAAATAGTTAGAAATCCATTCCATTAATCTAATTGAACCATGAAAATAAAATTTTTAAGCTTATTGGTAGCTTTTGCAAGTCTACTCGTTGTAGGTTGTGAATATGATAATTTTGAAGCTCCAAAATCAACCCTTTCAGGACGCGTTGTTTATGAGGGGAAGGCAATTGGCGTTCGGAATAACGGCCCTCAATTGGAATTATGGCAGGATGGGTACCCGCTTCGCTCAGCAATACCCGTATATTTTGATCAGGATGGCTCTTTTTCTGTTAGTCTTTTTGATGGCGAATACAAATTGGTGCGGAAAGGAGATTCACCATGGCTGCAACAGGCAACTGATACGGTTTTGGTACAAGTGAAGGGGAATACGACCATTGATGTACCTGTAACACCCTATTTTACGGTGACAAACGAGTCTTTTCAAAAAAATAATAACAGTATTTCGGCTAACTTTACGGTGAACAGAATAGTAGGTACGGCAAATTTGGAGTTTGTGCGTCTTTACCTCGGTAAATCTGTCTTGACAGATCAGGTACAACGCGAGCTACGTGTGGACGCCAATTTGGCTAACATTGCTTTCGGTCAACCGACGAGGATTGTCGGAGAGTTGCCGGACAATTTGAAAAACCTCGATTATGTGTTTGCCCGAATAGGGGTGAAAGCTACGGTATCGGGAGATTACTACTATACTGCCGTTCAAAAAATAGCTTTAAAATAGGTGCTGACGACAAGTTAAATGGTCAGATTACGAAGCCACGGGATCAAATCCCGTGGCTTTTAGAGATGCAAAAATGTATAGACGCGAAAATAAGCCAATGCTTATTTCTTCAACTAAATCTTCATGAAAAAAAACGGAATTTCAATCTTAGTTACCTTATTTTTAATACATGCTACGTGCGGTGTTTTTGCACAGGCTTATCGCAGCGGACCTACCGACAAAGATTTTGCAGGTTACTTATTTGCCTATTTCAAAGGGAATGCTGTTGTAGACGAAGCTGTTTGTTTTGCGATCAGCACAGATGGCTATACCTATCGCGCGTTGAATGACAATCAGCCTATCCTGGATTCGAAGATAATCAGTAAAACCGGCGGTGTTCGGGATCCGCATATTCTCCGTGGCGAAGATGGAAAAACATTTTATATGGTGCTCACCGACATGACTTCCTCCAAAGGCTGGGATTCTAATCGGGGTTTGATCCTGCTAAAATCCGAAGACCTTGTCCATTGGTCCCATCAGGCAATCGATATACAGCAGCGTTTCAAAGGTCAGGAAGCGTTGAAAAGAGTATGGGCGCCCCAGACTATATTTGACCCTTCGGTGGACAAATATATGGTGTACTGGTCCATGCAGCACGGAAATGGTCCAGATATCATCTACTATGCTTATGCAAACAAGGACTTTACAGATTTTGAAACCGAACCTAACGTGCTGTTTCTTCCAAAAAATGGTAAATCCTGTATCGATGGCGATATTATTGCAAAGAATGGTTTGTTCTACCTTTTTTACAAGACCGAAGGACATGGAAATGGCATTAAGCTAGCGATAACTGATTCCCTGACTTCGGGTAAGTGGATTGAACAACCGGGCTATAAACAGCAGACCAATGATGCTGTGGAAGGATCCAGTGTCTTTAAACTCAATCAGTCGGACAAATATATCCTGATGTATGATGTCTATGGTAAGGGGAAGTATCAATTCTGCACCTCTGAAGACCTTGATCGTTTTAAAGTAATCGACCATCAAATTGACATGGATTTTCATCCACGGCATGGGACCATCATTCCTATTTCAAGACAAGAAATTCTGGATTTGACCACCAAATGGGAGAAACCCAAAGATATGGAATTCACATTCAGAAAGAATCCAGTATTGGATGGCTTTTATGCCGATCCGGATGTCCTCTATTCCAATAAAACAAAGAAATACTATATCTATCCAACGAGTGATGGCTTTGACGGTTGGGGTGGTTATTATTTTAAAACTTTTTCTTCCACAGATTTAAGTCATTGGAAAGATGAGGGTGTGATTTTGGATCTGAAAAAAGATGTTGCTTGGGGGCCTCGACATGCATGGGCACCTACAATTACGGAAAAGAAAATCAAGAACGATTATAAGTACTATTATTACTTTACAGCGGCCCAAAAGATTGGTGTTGCGGTGGCCGATTTGCCAACAGGCCCATTTAAAGATTCAGGTAAACCCTTGATCGATTTCAAACCAAATGGTGTAAAAGGAGGGCAGGAAATTGACCCTGCAGTGTTTAACGATCCGAAATCGGGAAAAAGCTACCTGTATTGGGGAAATGGCTACCTAGCTGTTGCTGAACTCAATAAGGATATGATCTCGATTAAAAGAAATACAATCAAAGTGTTAACACCCGACAAGACTTTCCGGGAAGGCGCCTATGTTGTCTACCGAAAAGGTCTTTATTATTTCTTTTGGTCGGAGGATGACACCCGAAGTGAAAATTATCGGGTACGTTATGGAACCGCGACTTCTCCAGATGGACCGATCACTGTTCCTGAAAATAATTTAGTCTTGCAAAAGGATCCTACCCAAGGAATTTATGGTACAGGACATAATTCTATTTTGCAGATTCCAGGTAAAGATGAATGGTATATTGTATATCATCGTTTTAATTATCCCAAAGGTATCGATATGGGCGATGCTGCTGGGTTTAATCGAGAGGTGTGCATGGACCGGTTATTTTTTGATGATCAGGGCCATGTATTGCCTGTCGTTCCTACACTTTAATCACTAAACCTAATGCATATAGTACAATGAAAAAAATAATAAGAAATCTGGCTGTTTTAGCTGTGTCAAGTTATTTGGGTATGAATAGCTTATATGCACAGCCCGGATTTGGTATCGCCGAACGTGTGAATTCTGATTGGCGTTTCCATTTGGGCGATATTGAAGGACAGGCAAACGCTGAAAAGAATCGCGCAGGCTGGCAGCCCATTAGTTTGCCCCATGATTGGAGCGTAAAATATCCACTGAGCCCAACGCTAGCCAGTGCGACGGGCTATTTACCCGGCGGCATTGGCTGGTATCGAAAACAACTGACCATACCAGTGGAAGATCAGGGGAAAAGGTTGTTTCTATATTTTGAGGGGGTTTACAACCGAAGCGAAGTTTTTGTCAATGGTAAATCGGTTGGAAAGCGGCCCAATGGCTACGTTTCCTTTTCGTACGATATCACACCATACATTGAGTTTGGGAAGGAAAATACCATTGCTGTTAAGGTCGACCATAGTAAAAGCGCCGATTCAAGATGGTATACAGGATCAGGAATCTATCGCGATGTATGGCTTGTAAAGGCGAATACGCTGCATATCGATCAATGGGGAGTCTATGCATATCCAGAACTAAGACAAGGAAAAGGAATTTTAAATACAGAAGTAGCCCTTGTCAACAGTATGCAAGTTGCTGCCCCGATTAAAGTGGAACAGGAGCTGCTTGATCCAACAGGAAAGGTGGTTGCCAAAAAGTCGCAGAAAGTGCAGGTCGGGGCCGCGGGTAAGGCAACTGTAACACAGCAATTGGCAGTATCGAATCCATCGTTGTGGAGTTTGGATCAACCCACACAATATACCCTGCGGACCATCGTAAGCCAAAATGGAAAGCGGATTGATCAGTCAGAGGTGAAAACAGGCTTTATGGCCTTTACATTTGATCCGAACAAGGGCTTTGCCTTAAACAATTCCTGGATGAAAGTCAAAGGTGTTTGTTTGCATCACGACGCTGGGGTATTGGGAGCTGAAATGTATACTGAAGTATGGCGCCGCCGACTGCTCACCTTAAAATCTTTGGGGGTTAATGCCATTCGAACCAGCCATAATCCGCAGGCATCATCACTTTATGCTTTATGTGATGAGCTCGGTTTACTTGTTATGGACGAAGCCTTCGACGAGTGGGAGTACCCGAAGAGGAAATGGTTACAGGGATGGAATGTCGGGACACCGGGTTTTGAGGGATCATACGACTTTTTTGAATCCTGGGGAGAGCAGGATCTGGCCGATATGGTCAAAAGAGACCGCAATCACCTTTCGATCTTCGCTTGGAGCATAGGCAACGAAGTGGATTATCCAAATGACCCTTATTCACATCCTGTCCTTAACGGCGAGAAGAAGGAAGGTGGTTTCACGCAGGCCTCGTATGGTGGTTACAAAAAGGATGCACCAGATGCGATGCGATTGGGGGATATCGCCAAACGCTTGGCTGCGGTTGTGAAAAAATATGATAAAAGTAGGGCTGTTACAGCAGGGCTTGCTGGGGTAGCGATGTCGAATGAAACAGCCTATCCTGGAGCACTTGATATTGCAGGGTACAATTATACCGAAAGTCGTTATCAACAGGATCATCAGCGCTATCCAGCACGCGTAATTTTTGGAAGCGAGAATCGACACGATCTTCCAGCATGGCTTGCGGTACGTGACAACAACCATATATTTGGCCAATTTTTGTGGACAGGTATTGACTACCTCGGAGAGTCGGGGCGTTGGCCTTCACGTGGATTTTATTCAGGACTGCTGGATTTCGCAGGTTTTATCAAGCCGCGAGGCTATTACCGTCAATCACTGTGGTTGGATAAACCGATGGCCTACTTGGGTACTTATCCATTGCAGGGAGGTGCCGCAGCTACAGATGTTTGGTCTGCATTGGAATCTGAACAGGGGCAACGGAAAAATGAGGCACCTTCCATGGACGCCTGGCCAGTCTGGAACTACCAAGAGGGACAGCAGATCAGGGTGGTCTGTTATACCAATAGTGCTAGCGCGCGCTTAGAATTGGATGCTCAAGTGGTGGGCGAAAAGAAAAACTACGATCAGAAAACAGGGATCATCTTTTGGGACATTCCTTATAAAGCAGGAAAGCTAGAGGTTGTGGGTTTGGATGCGAATGGCAAGGAGGTCGTTCGGCATGCGATTCAATCCAGCGAGAGACCCGCAGTTATTCAAGCTGTCATGTTGGGTAATCAGCAAGTCGAAGCTGGTGGAGTGATCCAAATTGCTTTGCAGATCCTGGATGAAAAGGGCGTTCCTGTCGTTATTTCGGAGGATGAAATTACCTGTGATATCGTGGGAAATGCGCGTCTACTAGGAATGGAAGCTGGAAATAACGCCGATATGAGCGATTATACGGACAAGAAGCAGCGCGTTTATCACGGAAAGATGATCACTTATGTTCAGGCTTTGGGTAAATCTGGAGAAACGGTCGATGTACGTTTTACCGCACCTTGGTTGAAAACAGCAACGGTAAAATGCCGGATAAAATAATCCTCTTTTTGTTTTTTGTTCGCACAGATCCCGACTATTCTATTTGCTATGAATTTATTCTGATTTTGATGAGTGTCATAATTGCTTTATAAGGTTATAGCTAATAAGATAAACTTTAAAACTGGAATATACGAATACCAAATTATCACTAAAAACAATTTTTAATCAATTTTTATACAGTGATTAGTCATTATTTATTCAGTTCGTACTGAGTAATCACTGAACGAGCACTGAACAAGCACTGTTAAAAGGTGCAGTTGGATACCTATTTGGTACTCACTTGCTACAACTTAAAATTAACCGCATAAAAAGGGAACAAACTATACTTGTGCTTGAGCGTAGTGTTGAAGAATTGTTTGAACTTGAAGACAAAGATTAAAGTCATTTTGCAAATAGTTCTTGTCCTGAAGAAGTTACAAGGATGATAGATTTCAATTGGAAGAGGATGTTGATGCTTTGTCAAAAAATAAGTAAGGACTGT